>JALTUB010000050.1 GCA_027047745.1 Sulfurimonas sp. | reverse complement strand
ACTTTTACACCGCAAACACAGCCTTGGTATGCAAACGCAAAGCAGCAAGATACAATGGTGTTTACGAAACCTTACATCTTGGCACATTCAAAACGCTTAGGTCTTAGCTTTGCAAAAAAAATGGGACACAATATTTTTGGTATCGATATGAACTTAGCAAGTTTGAACAATTATCTTGCACATTTGACCTCTAAAAATATTCGTATCCTTTTATATAACGATGCAGTTAAAAGTGTGTATGCAAGTTCCTCGAAACTGCAATTAACAAAGTTGCCACAGGGCTTACAAAATATTATTGATCGTAAAATATTTGACACAATCGTGGACTTTGAACTGCAAGGTAAAAAATATTATCTGCTAATTACCCGTTCGCCATTTATCGATCATGATCTTATTATTAGTTATATTCCTCAAAAAGTGATACTACAACCCTATATCAAGCAGATTGAAGAGATGTCTGCTTATATAGTGGCTATTATCATACTTTCTATTCCTTTTATCACCGTGTTTAGTCGTCTTTTGCGTAAACCAATCATGAAACTCATTCGTGAGAATGAGATGATAAAACAGAGAAAATTTGATGCGGTAAAACGTATAGACACCTTCATCAAAGAGTTCGATGAACTCTCACAGTCACAGTATGAGATGGCGCATGAAATACGGGCTTATGAAAAGTCACAAGAGGAGCTTTTAAACTCCATCATTAAGCTTATTGCAGAAGCCATTGATGCAAAATCTCTTTATACAGGAGAGCATTGTAAACGGGTGCCGGAAATTGCTAAAATGCTTTTAGACAGAGCCAATGAAGATGAGACGATATTTAAAGATTTTCATTTTGAGGGTGCAGATAATTATAGAGCCTTTGAAATAGGCTCTTGGCTGCATGACTGCGGTAAGCTTACGACTCCGGAATATGTGATGGACAAATCGACAAAACTTGAGGCTCTCTACAATCGTATCCATGAGATTCGGACTCGTTTTGAAGTACTACTGCGTGATGCTAAGATTCATGAGTATGAAGTGATTTTAGCAGGTGGTGAGAGAGAAAAGGCAAATGCAGCCTATGAAGCGACAAAAAAAGAGTTAATGGAAGAGTTTACTTTTGTCGCTAAGCTAAACATAGGCGGTGAATTTATGAACGCAGTAGAGAAAGAGCAGATAGAAAAAATTGCTTCGCGAGAGTGGGTGCGAAATTTTGACAACACTCTTGGACTCTCGGAGGAGGAGAGAGAGCGTTTGCGTGAAGATGCAGTCACGCTGCCGCAGCGTGAAAAACTGCTTGATGACAAAGCATCACACATTATTAAAAGAGTCAATTTTGACTATGCAGCTTATAAGAAAGAGGGATTTAATCTTGAAGTGCCAGAGTATCAGTACAATCTTGGTGAAGTCTATAACCTCTGTGTAGAGAGAGGCACGCTCAATGCAGAAGAGCGCTATAAAATTCAGGAGCATGTCATTATGACAATAAAGATGCTTGAGCAGATTCCTTTTCCAAAAGAGCTTCAAAATGTTCCAAAGTATGCCGGAACACATCATGAAACATTGATTGGTACGGGCTATCCTCGTAAACTCACAAAAGAGGAGTTGAGTATTCCAGAGCGTATTATGGCAGTTGCAGATATCTTTGAAGCGCTCACAGCTTCAGACAGACCGTATAAAAAGGCCAAAATTCTTTCAGAATCCCTGCGCATTATCTCCTTTATGGTCAAAGATGAACATATAGATAAAGATATTTTCATTCTCTTCTTGCGCTCAGGAGTCTACCTTGAGTATGCGTATGCACACTTGCGTGAGGAGCAGATAGACGAAGTCGATGTAGAAAAATTAATAGAGGAAATTTCATGAGTAGTTTTAATGATGAACTCCATGCTTTGACACTTAGCGAGGACGGAAGTTATACTGCATACTCCAAAGAGTATGATGAGCATTACCACTCCACAAAAGACGGAGCGCTGAACGAATCACTGTTAAAGCACATTATTCCGGCCTTTGAACATGTACAAGAGCGTGATGAAGTGAGTATACTCGATATTTGCTATGGGCTTGGATTTAACACTTTAGCGACGATTTTATACTATCAGGAGCATGCTCCTAAAACAAAAGTGCGTATCTATTCACCTGAACTCGATGCCTCTTTGGTGAAATCACTGACAAACTTTAGTTATCCAAGAGAATTCGAGCTTTTGCGTGAGGTAATCAATGCAATAAGTGAAACGGGAGTCTATGAAGATGACAAATTATATATAGAAGTTTTTTTAGGAGATGCACGAGAGTATGTGAAAAAATTCAAGGGCACTTTTGACATAGTCTATCAAGATGCTTTCTCCCCTCGTACAAATCCCATTCTTTGGACAAAAGAGTATTTTAGCGATATAAAAAAAGCCATCAAAACGGATGGTATCCTTACAACATACTCAACTGCATTAAAAACCCGCTTAGCACTGCATGAGAATGGATTTCATATTTATTTGAACAAGGGTGAAAATTTTCGAAACGCAAGCCTTGCATCGCTTTTTGAGCTAGTGGATTATGAAGAAGTAGATATGCAGCATAAGATTTTCTGTAATCCTGATGTAAAACCACTTCTAGATAATGAGGCTTGATGAAAAATTTGGGCACT
>JALTUB010000049.1 GCA_027047745.1 Sulfurimonas sp. | reverse complement strand
ACTCTTGTTTTTGCTATCTTTTTGATTTTATCGATCACTGTTTTTACATCTTTATCATCCATACTAGCATAAATAGGAAGAGATAAAATCTGCTGATAAGAACGCAAAGCTACTGGAAAATCATTTACGCGAAGTGCATATTTTGATTTATAGTATGAAAGCAAGTGAAGAGGGATATAATGCAAACCTGTACCTATCCCTTTCTCTTTTAAAGCAACAGCAAAAGAGTCACGGTTTTTATCTATTTTAACAATATAAAGAGAAAAAGGATGTTCACCATTATCCATATTTGGAACAGTAATATGATCAACACCATTTAAAGCACTGCTATACATTTTAGCTATCTCTTGTTGTCTTTTGATATTGTTATCTTGGTCTTGTACCTGAGCACGGATATATGCTGCGTTTAACTGACTTAAAGAGTAATCATTACCAATATCTGTAACATTATAGATATATTCTAAAGCATTTTCATCACGCTCTATTGCATGATTTGCAAGTAGTGTTGCTCTATTTATTATCTCTTCATTATTAGTAACTAACATTCCTCCATTGCAGACATTTTTCTTTAAGTGTGGAGAGAAATTAAAACATGTAATATCTGCACCTGTTGAACCTATCTTTTGAGTATTGTAAGTTGCACCAAGAGCATCACTGGCATCTTCTACAATTTTCACATCGTATATCTTTGCCATTTTATAGACTCTTTCAAGATCAACACAAGCACCAGCTATATGAGTTATAACAACTGCTTTTAGTTTTTTAGACTGATTGTCTTCTAAATAGTTTTCCAATTTATCAAGGTTAATATTGTAGTTTTCTGGTTCAATATCTATAAATATAGGTTCAGCATCAAAATGCCGAACAACTTCAGGAACATTTGGATGAGCATTTACAGAACAAACCACTTTATCACCTCTCTTAAGGTCAAGTGCAAGCATTGCAAGATGAAGTGCTGATGTCCCATGAGAGGTCGCAAGTGCGTATTTAGCTCCAACATAAGATGCAAATTCATCTTGCAATTGTTCTACCTGATTTATATCATCTGCATCAAGTACATCACTTACATTTGAGTGTGCTTCTCTTGAACTTTCATATTTACTAAATGGTATTTTTATCTCTACTTTCATCTGAATTCCTTTATAATGTTATATCTCTAGGATAATTAAAATCATGGTTTATCGTTCTTGATGTTAGCTTTGCGATTACAGGCATCTTTCTTTTAAAATGATTGCGAAAAATTCTTTTAACGATCATATCTAACATCTTTTTATCTACACCTTGCTCTAATATCTCATCAACACTAAGTCTATCTTCTACATAAAGTTTCATAGCTTTGTCAAGTTGTGCATAAGTATATCCTAAATCATCCTCATCACTCTGACCATCCCACAAATCTGCTGAAGGTGGTTTTTTGATGATACTTCTACTTACACCAAGATATTTTGCAAGTTCATATACTTCACTTTTATACAAATCACCTATAGGGTTTATAGCACTTGCCAAATCTCCATAAAGTGTTCCATAACCAAGCATAAGTTCACTTTTGTTACTTGTTCCAATTACTAAGGCATTCTCACGAGCAGAGATGTCAAAAAGTGTTGACATTCTCATGCGAGATGAAAAATTTCCTTTTCTTAGGTTATCTAAGTCAGGGTTATTTTCTTCATATACTTTAAGCATAGGTTCTATAGAAGCTACAATATTTCTCATACCAAAATCTTCACAAAGTTCATCTGCATCATCTAAAGAACTTTGAGATGAGTATTGTGATGGCATTTTTACACATAAAAGGTCATCTTTAAAAACATCATGAGCCAAAACTGCAACAACAGCAGAGTCCAATCCACCACTAAGACCCACAACTACTTTTTTGATACCAGTCTTTTTTACTTCATCATCTAAAAAACATTGTAGATATTCAGTCATCTGTGCATATTTACTCATTATCTTCTTAAAAACCTTTAAAATGTATTAACAAATAAAATTATAACTAATATTGGTAACAAATTATCTTTTAAGATTTATTATTGATTAGTAACTGTTAACGATTACTACAATATTTCTCTTAAGCAACATAATATATGTTATGTACTTTTTTCAACAATTAACACTAAATTTATGATAGTTATTTAAGAATAATAAGCTATTTTTTAATATCTTCAAAAATATGTCATATTGTTATGTATTTTAGTAAATTTCCATTTTTAACTATCATTTTTTATGATTGTTAATTGTGAGTATTAAGCTTGTTCTATATATAATAACATTTAATAAATAGTTATACTCACAAAAGGATTAAAATATTTATAGTATCATTAACATATATAGTAGATTTAGAAAAAGTAGATTATACTACCCTATAAAAATCAAACAACAATTTTGAGATTCTTATTCTAAATAAGCTAAAATAAGAAAAGAAAAAGAGAGTTGAAATTTTCATCATATCTTTTGTTATTCTTATACAAAGAATGAGCAGTTAATATAATTTTACGCATAACTGCAATTTGAGCAGATGTTGTATGTTTTCCATTATCTTTTAATCGTTCATAAAAGGCTTTAAAGTTTTTATCATGTCGAACAGCAGAAAAAACTGACATAAATAATACACTCCGATAAAGGCTGG
>JALTUB010000048.1:5357-8637 GCA_027047745.1 Sulfurimonas sp. | reverse complement strand
TCTGCAAATACAAATAGTATCAAAAAAATATTAAACATTTTTTATCCTTTAATATATGAAGGTTTATAAAACCAGATAATAAATATAGAAGCATATAAAAAATCAAATCCAAAAATCACAAGTGCCTCATAACCAAGCTTATGTGAAAGAAAGAGTGATAAAAATATACCTCCTACAAAAAATCTTATAATTGCTGTTGCAAATGTTAAAATCTGCTCTGAATTTGTGTATCGTATTGCCAAATAGTGAAGCAAGCCTGTACACATTACAAATCCAAAAACAACATAAGCATAAACACCATCAAAATAAAATCCCAATAGTGGATATAGATAACTTGCAAACAAAATAAGAAAAAGACCACCAAGACCATCATTTGCTATTCCAATCAAATTATAGATTTGCAGGCGTGATAACCTTATATCCAAAAGTATAAGGTACAAAGATGAAGCAATTATGAAGACGCCACTTACACTGCGAACTATCCATAAAGTTGTGCTGTTAAGTGTGATATAACCTGCCTGAACAAAACCATTTAGTGTTAGTGAGATAAAAATACCCATCATCCCAAAGAGATACTGCTTAACAAAGAGAGAGGTGTATAGTTTTTTAATAATCTCTGTGTACATACTAAGTGCCATAAATAAAACACCTACACCCATAGCTATATGTGCATGTGCAACTACTAAGTCGTTTCTGTGAAAAATCCAGCGAATAGACTCTATAAACAAAATGTTTCCCTCTACATCAACAAATAAAAAACCACTTATAGAGATGAGAAGCAAGAGTTTTGCCTCTTTTGGTATCTGGGCATCTTTATACCATCGCACAAGCAGAGGAATATATAAAAATGTCAGCCATTGAAAAAACCACTCTTGTCCGTATGTCAAAGGTCCTATGAAAAGTCTGTGTAAAACAGAAAGTGTGTAAAAGATAGCTGGAATAATCCAAAAAATATGCCATCTTGGGCGAAAGGTGTTTGTAGAGATTAGTTTGATGATGAGGTAATAGATGGGGATTAGTGCTAGACTCATGCCAAGTGTATTATCTCCATGTGGTCCACTTACTGTTGATTCCACTTGACCCACGATAGGGTTCATCAAAAAAAGCAAAACAAAAGGAGCTGAAATAACTACTTTAAGACTAATAGAGACCCATAATGGTTTTTTCTCATACTCTTTTATGTACTCATAGAGTCCCAAAATGTAAAAGAGTCCTGCAAATGCAAGAATAGCGTTGAGACTGTAATGAAAATCATAAAAGGCTAAACCACGAGTTACGCCCATCATTAAACTTATCGTCATGGCACTTAAAAAAACATACCAAAATATAGAGTAAATTTCTAAATATTTAAGTGCTTTATGGTTTACACCTAAATCTTTATGAAGTAGTAAAAAAGGAAGATAAGAGAGCATAAGAGGTACAAAACCATAAAGCATTAAAGATAGATGTACTGCACGAACATTACTAGGGTTTAGCATCTCAGAATCAACTGAGATTCCTAAAAGGTTTATGGAATAAAGAAATCCAAAAGATAGCCCTATGATAAAAAAGAGCAGTGAAATATAAAAATGTTTTTTAATTGTAGTTTGAAATATGTCCATCATTCATCTCGTAAATTGTATCGGCATTTTTTGCCTGTTGTAGGTCGTGTGTTGCCACGACAACTGTGATATTGTTCTTTTTTGCCATCTTTTTTAAGATGTTAAAAACTATCTGTGAGTTTTTAGAGTCGAGATTGCCTGTAGGCTCATCTGCAAAGATTATCTTTGGTCTGTTTGCTAAAGCTCGTGCGATGGCAACTCTTTGTCTCTGTCCTCCTGAAATTTCATAAGGGTATCTATCATGAAGCTCTTTGATGCCTAGTTCTTCTAAAAGAGATTCAATACCTGTTTTATGCTCTTTATCTATGGCAAGTGTAATGTTTTCATATACTGTTAAATAGTTGATAAGATAGTGAAACTGAAAAATAAATCCTACATTTTTTCTTCTAAAATCATCTATTTTCTTTATGTTTTGTGTATCATCTCCTATGATTTTTACACTACCCTCTGTAGGTGTTAAGAGTGTTGATAAGATAGATAGCAGTGTAGTTTTTCCACTGCCACTCTCCCCTACAATAGCTACAAATTCACCCTCTGCAACAGAAAAATCAACACAATGCAAGACTTCATCATTTCCAAATCTATGAGTTAGTGCTTTTGCTTTTATCATGATATTAATTTCCTCTTTGAATGAGTGTTACAGGATCTATTCTGAGTGCTGTATAAACAGGAACTAAAGAGCCTAAAACTGTCATGATGATTGTTGCAAGAAAAACAGAACTTGCAAGTCCTACATCAACACTTCCACTAACATAACCTTGAAATTTATCTATGTTTTCTATCAAGGATAAGGCTATGATGGAAACTATATACGCACTAACAAAGGCAAAAATACCTGTCACAACACCCTCTAAAACGATAAGTGATGCAATCTTAAAAGAAGAAATCCCTAAGGCTTTCATGATACCAAACTCATCTTTTCTCTGCAAAACAGTAATGCTCATGATAGACCCAATAGCAATAAGCCCCATGATAAAAGCAATCAAAGAGACAAGTAAAGAGGAGGTGCTTATAATCTTAAACTGATTGTAATGATCTACAAAATCTTTTGTTGATTTTACTGCAATATTTGTATCTAGTTGTGCAATTTTTTTCATAATCCCTTTTGCATTATCTGCAAGGTTTATATTTACATAAAGCATAGAAGCTGACTTGTTAAAAATAGCACCTGCATCTTGTAAGTTCATAACAACACCACCATTTTCAAAACCAATTTCACTATGAAAAACACCACTAAGCATAAAACTTTTGTTAGCGATATGCAACTCTTTTTTATTTGTCAACTCTTTGTAGATAGAAGCACCAACAAGAACTTCACCCTTTTTTGGATAATGCCCAGAATTTAATCTGTATCTTGAGTAAAGATTTTTTGAAACACCGTAAATAGCAACAATAGGCAAAGACTCTACAGGACTAGCTCCAACAATGATAGCTGAGACACGCTTCACACCTTTAATCTTTCCAATCTTTGGCATGAGTTTAGTATCTACATTACTAAAAAAAGTATCAGAAATATTTTTTTGCGTTATGATAATATCGCCACTACTTTGTAAAATATTTGAGTACATAGAGATAACACCATGAGAAATAGCACTTATAAGAAAAATGGCACTAATGGTTACAACAAGGCTTAGATAAATCAAAGCAGTTTTTACTCTGTTTGCTCGCATCGCCTTTAA
>JALTUB010000048.1:0-5257 GCA_027047745.1 Sulfurimonas sp. | reverse complement strand
TCCATCTTTCCTGCTTCTATCTTTGCAATGTCTAAAATACCGTTAATCATCTCCAAAAGATAACTTGCCGAATTTTCAATATTTCCAACGATTTCCATCTGCTCTTGTTGTAGTTCCTCATAAGTGATGAGATATTGTGTAAAGCCGATAATGGCATTGAGTGGTGTTCGTAGTTCATGACTCATATTTGAGATAAAGGCTGATTTTGCTCGTGATGCTTGGGTTGTGGCATTGATAAGTCGGATTCGCTCTAGTTGCAGGGCTATCATGGTCGCAATAGAGTTATAAAAATGTAACTCATTTTCACTTAAATCCTCTTTTTTAAATGTGATACATCCATATAACTCTTTGGTATTTTTTTCAAAATTTGTGACATAAATCTTTGCCCCTTCCCCCTCTTGTTTTTCAAAATTTATAGATGCGTTATTTGTTAGATTTTGAATTTTTTTGATGGATAGTTCTATACACTCTGTTTCACTACTCGTCTGAATAATAGCATTGAAGATGGTGATAAGTTCTGTAAAACGCTTGAGTTGTATCCTGTTTTGCGTCTCTAGTCTTTCCAAAGCGTTATCGGTAGTTGCTAAAAGTTCATTAAAAGCATCGCTGAGTTTGCCTATCTCATCGTGTGCATTTATGTTGATATGTTGTTTGTAATCTTTGTCTTGTTTTATTGTCAAAACGCTTTGTGTCAATTCTTTTATGGGTTTAATGATACGATTTGCACTAACAAAACCTACTACAAGCACCAAGACTATAGCAAGAGGAAGCATATATGCCATAAAAACAATAAAATCATATAAAAAATCAAGTGCTTTTTCTTTTTTGATAACATTGACATAGTACCAGTTTTGCAAAAAAGGAGAGTGTAGTTTTTTGTAAACCACAAGATTATTTTTACCAATAATAGTTCCTTGTGATTTATACACTGCAATAGTAACTTTTTCTTTTGTTTGGATAGTGATGTTTTTTACAGGATTTATAAAATAACCATAGATACCTTTTCCCTTTGCTACAAAAGAGGATAAATTGTTTAAATCATACTCTGCAAGTAAATATCCTAAAAATTTATCTGGATTGAAACTTGCATAGAGTTTTGTATAAAAGACAAGAGTATTTTTATAGATGAAAGATTTTTTTCTTTTTGTAATAGCCCTTTGCAACTCTTTTTTATATCTATATATCCCCTCTAAATTATGCTTTGCAGAAGAAGTGACATAAGTAAATGAGCCATTTATAACAACAAATTCAAGATTTATATTGAGGTCTCTTTTTTTTTGTATAAGTAATCTTGAAAGCCTCTCATCAATATCACCAACTACCACATCATCGATAACATCCAATTTTGAGAGAAAAGAGATTTCATTGTTTATATGCTTTAAAGTGTTTTGTGAAGCTGTTATCACTGTTTGTAGGTTCTCAAATTCTCGTGAAATAATATTTTGTGTAATCTTGTCTTTGCCATAAAAAATGAGATAAAGATAGACAATCACAAAAGGGACTAAGCCTACAATCATAAAAGCTAAAAGAAGTTTTCGATAAAGAGAAACATGAAAGTAGTTATAGAGTCTGTTTTTCATTTATCACTCCAGCTATAAATGACTCTCACAGCACTATTTTGAGAGAGTGCTTGTGCAGGAATATAACTCAATGCTCCCTCTATCTTTGTAACAAATTTGATGGCACTCTTTGGTGAGGACATAGTGAGTGGTGGTCTTTTTCCTTTGTAGTGTTGCACAGTCCAAAAACGCTTGAGTCGATTTCTTGACATTTCTAAGACATGCTTTTCAAAGGATTTACGAACATTGCTTTGTGCTTGTAAATTGACAGGAATAAGTTGGCTATTTCCAATATATGTGTGTTGTTTTAGATAGATTTGTTTCAAATATTTGCGTGTTACATTTTCCAATACTAAATCTTTATTGGCGATAACAACATAATCATTTGCTTGTAATAAGAGTGAAAAAAACATAAGAAACAGATATTTTCTCATCAAAACATCACCGAAAATGAAGTGATAAATTTGTCTAGTGTTTTATTGCTATGGAATTGGTACTCCACTTTAAAAGCCACTGGATAAATAGGTCTATATGTATATCCAACAATGGCACTACTATCTTTTGAAATGTTGTTTTCAATGTTGATTTGAGCGTCGTAATGCTCAAGTCTTACTACAGGATAGTGGTGCGAAGATATTTCATATGTAGCTTGTAGGTAGGTCGCAATTTTTACTGCATCTATTTTGTTGTCATCTCTATGACCTAGCCCTCCCATAAGTTTCAGAGTGTCATTATCATAAAGAAAACTAAGATAAGCGTAGTAGTTATCAACATAGGTTAGTGCTTGGTTCTTTTTATGAAAATATCCTCCATTTAGTTTTAAACTTAGATTTTCATAACTATATTGTAAACCTAGCCCAAAATGTTTATTGACATAAAAATTATTATACTCTTCATCAAGTGAATTGTTGTCTTGTAAAGTGATATTTACTGCCACTTCTGACTGGGTAAAAAAATGATATTTAAGATCTACACCTGTAGTATATTTTGGAAATATCACGCTTGTGCTAACAGGAGAAGATGTTGTGTCACGCAGTACATTTATTGGGGTGAGATTCCAATACCCAACGCTAGAGTTGTATTTTCCAAAGCGTAGCATAAAATGTTCATTTGTATTATAATCTGCATAAAGTCTCTCAGCATACAACTTTGTATCTTTAGTAGTGCTTTTTTTACCATTGGTGTATGTTCTTACATAGTAGTTTTTAAACTCCATTTCTGCCATGTAAGAAAACTTGTTGTAACTACCATAACTAAGAAATGCCATATCGTTTAAGCTCTCTTTTTTCAAATTATCTTTAGTGTATTTTGTATAATCTAAGGAGAGATAACCACCTAGATATATGGGGGATTTTCCTAGCTGATAACCCTCTCCTAGTTCATACTCTTTTGCTTGGAGTATGGTTAAGATAAACATTAAGAGTAGAACTGTTGTTTTCATTTTGTACTACTTTTTGGTTTTATAGTGTACCCAATCCCACGAACGGTTTGAATAATATTGTATTCACCGAGTTTCTTACGAATATTTTTAATATGCACATCCACAAGATTACTATTGCCAAAGGATGCAAAATCTTTCATGATTGACTCATTTAGCTGATAGCGTGTTAAAACAACATTTTGATTTTGCATAAGTAGTTGCAGTAAATCATACTCAGTTGTAGTCAAATCTAAAGGAGTATCATCTAAAAAAATCTCATGCCTTTGCATATTGAGTTTTAGTCTCTCTATCTCAATCACAGAACTTTTTTGCGAAACTTCTCTTCGTGAAACTGCTCTTATGCGTGCTAAAAGTTCTACCATAGAGTAGGGTTTTGTTATATAGTCATCTGCTCCAGCATCAAGGGCAAGAGCTACTGATTGTGTATCATTTTCACTTGTTATCATGATGATAGAAACATCAGGAGCTAGTTCATTTCTACACTCTTGTAGCAACTCATATCCACTACCATCACCCAGATTCCAATCAAGCAAAATAAGAGAAAAAATATTCTCTTGGATAATTTCTTTAGCCTCTTTATAACTATACGCAACTTGTATGCTCTGTTTCTCAGCTACAAGTGTTTTTTCTAAAAATGCTGCACTGTCTTGGTCATCTTCTACTATAAGTATATTCATTATCTTCTCTTTAGGGTTGCCCTTCATTTAATCTTCACAATAAGATATTATAGTATTATAATGAAGTTTTGATGAAGAAAAAGGTTAAAATGTGAGTGAAGTGCAAATTGGTTTTAAATATTTTCCTTTTAAAGAGATTTCCCTGCATCCAAAATCTTCTCATGAAGCTCCTGAAAATATGAAAATAATCCAACTCTCTGACCTGCATTTACATCCGAAAGTAACTATCTCTTATCTGAAGTCTCTTGTAGCACAGATTAATGAGAGAGAGCCTGATTTAGTTCTTTTTACTGGAGATATTGTCGAGTGTAATGCTACTAAAGTGCATAAGCAACTAAAGATTTTTGAAAATCTTAAAGCACCATCTTACTATGTTACGGGCAATCATGATATATTTTATGGAAAAAAAGAGTTACAAATCATTTTAGAAGAGAATAACATTGTATGCTTAGACAACAAACTCATCCGTTTAAAACTAAAAGGGCAATACTTACAACTTGTTGGCGTAAGTGACAGATATAGTTTCTTAAGAGGTAAAAAAAGACCTCTTAAAGAACTTCTTTCTTCAATAGATAAAGATTTGTTTACTATTTTCCTTGCTCACCAACCAAAAGATATAGAGCATATAAAAGATGCAAGAGTTGATATACAACTAAGTGGACACACTCATGGAGGACAGATTTTTCCTTTTACTTATCTCGTTAAGATGTTTCAACCATACTTTTTTGGTCTTTATAAAAAACAAGATACTATACTATATGTAACCACAGGACTTGGGTATTGGGGAGTTAGCCTTAGATATAAAGCAAACAGTGAGATTCCAGTTTTTTTGATAAAGTGAGAGTTTTAGAAGTATATTTGTAAAAGCCTAAGAGGTGGTTAATCTCTTAGGTTGCTGGTTACTGTTTAAAAGCGAAAACTAAATAAATAGTTGCTATTAACAGATAGCCCACAGTATGTAAATCTATGTGCATTGGATTTACCTTGAAGTTAAGTAAGAGAACACAAATAACTTCATAGTCAATGAAAAGAGAAGTCATAAGATACAAGGCGAAAATCCGTAGGAGCTACTAGTAGCTTCAAGGGTTTTTAACGAAGTAGCTTGTGACTTCTCTTTTCACCCGTAAGGCAACATATAAAAGATTCATCTTCTGCGTTGAACTTAGGCTAACGATGCTTGGCATCGCCAACCAAAGTTCACCTTGAACCTAAACCTTTTATATGTTGTTGCCTATGAAGTTATTTGTGTTCTCTTACTTATCAAACCCCATAACCCACCATCTACAAAAAGTATAGACCAAAAAAAAGCCCTACCACTCAATAAAGAGTGATAAGGCTAACTTGAAGCACCAATGCACATAGACTTCATACACAAAGCGACCAAGCTTTGATGAAAGAATTATAATCTAACTTAGATTAATATACTCTAAACTTTTTATATTACAGGCGTGATTCGTAGCGTCTCATCATATAAAGACGCTTAAGCATTTTCTTGCGAGAAGCAATTTTGAATTTCTTCAGTTTTTCAGTTTCCGTTTCATGGAAACGGCGAGCACGAGCTTCTGTAACTATTAAGTTAC
>JALTUB010000047.1 GCA_027047745.1 Sulfurimonas sp. | reverse complement strand
TGTATCTCATTTATAGGTTTATTATTTGTAAGCATAGGCGGTGGTGCTTTCTGCATTACTACATATCTAAGTGCATCGATAGCATGTTCTTCACATTTAGGGGATGGTTTATTTTCTGTTATTCATAGACTATTTTTTTTCCGTTTATATGCTTGTAATTCATCTATAAGGTTGTCTAATCACTCGAATACTAGCAATTCACAATCTTCAAACATCTGTTTCATTCTATTTACACCTGCTAGTATTGAGTTATTTCAAGGTATAGGATATATTCAGTAGTCTCTTATTTCGTCTGATATAGCGAAAGGGAACGGTTTATTTGGAGTAGGTTGCTGATTTACATTGAATATTGAAGGGTCAGCGATTATGTCGTATGAAGTGAATTGCATTTGTTGTATTCTTCTTTTGAGGACTTCTACATGTGTTTTCACAGGAGCACCTGATAGGTAATGTAGCCAGGTTATATATAGTTTATTATCTGGAGAATGTCTTACTTCTATGAATACGAACGGGTCAGCAATTCAATAGTCTAGTCAGTAGTAGACTGGTCGGTCATGTGGTATCTGGAAAGGTTGGATTACATTTCTATCTACAGAGAATTCGTTAAATATTTGTCATTCGAATATATCGAAGCTTCATAATACATATTTTTTGAATTGGTCTCATTTATATTGTAGTAGACTTTCTACATAATCAGTAGGTAGATATTTATTTTCTAGAGATGATGCTCTTAATGTATAATAGTATTCTCTTTCTTTATCTGTTAGATATGCTCCTGTTGGTGTTAATCATTTGATGAATAGGGAATAAGCCCAATTCTTTCATTCTGAGTTTGATGTTATGAATCCTATTCTTCTTGGGACATATGGATTTCTAAGCCTACCTTGTGCTATCATTAGAACTTCTCAAGATACTTCATCAACTTCATCGATATAGAAAAAACCAAGCTCAAGTGATTTAAGCTTATCGATATCGTCTAATCCTGTGAAGTATATTTCTGATCAGTTATAGAATTTTATAACTTGGTCGCCTTTATTGAAAGTCCGAGCTCAAGTATTTGGTTTAAGTCAGATTACATTTTCTAATATATTGAAGAATGTTTTTTGTGTGGTTCTTTTAAGATTTTTCAGAGTATTTCTGGCAATCAATCAAGAATTTTTAGGATATAATAATGCTAGTATTATGGATGTATAACTTCATATAAAAGATTTTCAGCTTCAAAATCATCACACATACCAGGTGTATTTTACTTTTTCATTCTGTAATACTTGATATAGGAACTTTTTTTGTTTAGGTAATAGCTCTATATTTATAGATTGCTGAACTTTTTGGTCTATTTGCTGTTTAGTTAGTTTTGTCATCTAGTTCTATGTTAGTGATAATTTCTTTTTCTTGTATTACTTCTCAATCTAATGATTTTATATCATCTCTATTAGTATCTGCAAGTTTAGCTTCTACAACATCTTTGAATTTATCTGCTATTTCTAGATTTAGGTCTGTATTAGTTCAATCATTAGCTATATCTGTTGGTACATTTATCACTACATTAAGTCATTTTTGGTGTGTTTCTTTTATACTCATAGGTTCTCATAGTTCTGTTTTCATTATTTTATAAGCTGTTTCTAGTTCTTTATAATTGACATCGCCTGTCTTCATTCTTTTTTTAACTCAATTATAGTATCATACTGAAGCCATCATTGTTCATTTAAGTATCAATGTTCTTGATTTAACGAGTTCTTCTTTCATTCATTCTATTTGTTCTGATACTAATTCTTTGATAGATTTAGCAATTCAGTTTGCGATATCTGTTGCATAGTATTCTGCTACTTCTGGTATTTTATCATTTACAGCTTCCATTATTATCTCTTTCATTTCTAACAACTTTGTGGCACTTTCTACTGCGAGGTCGAATTTATTTTCTAGTATTCACATTACATCTTCTTCGTTTATCTGTCATTTTTCAACTAATTGATATAGAGCTTTACTCATTTTTTCTTTAATTCTAGTATTATAATGGTCTAACATTTCTGATACTTTCGGGTAGTTTTGTTTAATCCGTGTGTAGAATTCTCTTTTATAGTGTGCAGGTGCTTCTATTCTATCGAAGAATGAGTTTAGGTTATGGAACTCTCATTTTACTATAGCTACAACTACTGCTAAATAGAATAGTTTATTTCTATCTTTTCTTAATTCTTGTGTTTTAACTATTCTTCTTCAGAATGCGAATACATCATCTTCTATATTAGCTATCAATTTATTATAATATTTAAGGTCGAATTCTGGATCTATTTCTTTTTGATAAGTTTCTAATATTTTTATATATTTATTGTTCATTAAGTTTTAATTGATATTATAAATATGTTTTTATATAAGAAAATATTAGTTTATTTAAAACATTTTTATTATTATTTTTTTAGTATTTAATATTATCAGAGCTGGTGATACAGTGACTACCGTGGTTGTATGTATGCTTAGGACCATATAATAGTATCTTTACTAATTTCTACATTTAGAATATTTAATTTTATTATTATTTCAAGTGCTTTTTAATGATGTGGTATGTTTTGGCAACTAGGGGGTATTCTATAGTTTATAGATTATACATAGAAACTATACTTAGTTACAATACTTAGAGACTATACACTGTATTTATG
>JALTUB010000046.1 GCA_027047745.1 Sulfurimonas sp. | reverse complement strand
TCTGTTGCAGGTGCTGTTGCTATTACAAAATTAAGTAATACTGCAAAAGCTTATATTGGAAAGGGAAGTGTCTTAAACAGTAAAAAGGATATTACACTTTCATCTTCGACAAAAATGCCGTATGAAATCACATGGAAGCATGTACATTCTGTTTCTGATATTAGTAATTATGCAAATTCAAATCTAGGTCTTCAAAATGGATTTTTTACAACATGGGCACAGAGTAATTCACAGGGGAAAGTAGCTGGAGTAGCTGGTTCTGTTAACTACTTTCATATGACTAATGATACAGAATCTTATGTTGATGAAAATGCAAAAATAAATCAAAATCAAACACAATATGGTGCACTGACTTTGGAAGCTTTGACTGATTTGGAAACAATGAATCTGGCGGGTGTTTTTGGTTTTAAAGTATTAGGTACCAGTGGTAAAAGCGGGCTTGGCGGTTCATATCTAGATATCAAATATGACGATACAACAAAAGCTGAAATAAATGATGGAGCTTATGCAAAAGCAAACACTCTTTCTATGAGTGCAACATCCAATACAAAAAATATATCGGTAGCAGAAGCAGGAACAAATGCTGAAAAATACGGTGCTGCAGGAAGTTTTTCATACTTAAGAGTACATAACACCACGCAGACAAATGTTAATAATGCAAATATAATTGTAACAGGGGCATCTGCTGCAGATGATTTGGCATTAAAATCTGATGATACGGCAAAACTGTTTAATGTTTCGGGAGGTATAATAAAATCTGGTAATGTAGGTATCGGTGCTTCTGTTTCAATCAATGAGATAACAAGAGATACAGAATCTAATGTTAATGATTCAGTATTTCAAAATGCTAAAAACATGCTTGTGAGTGCACAAAACAGTGGTGAGATAGATGCTTATTCACTTGCTGCATCTGTTACTACTGCTTTAGGTGTTAAATTATCTCATGACAGTATGGCAGGTCAGTATGGAATAGGTCTTTCTGGAGATGTCTCTTTAAATAGAATTGACGATACGACAATAGCCTCTGTAACAAATTCAAATAATGCAGCAAATCAAAATAGCGCCCATGATATAGCATTAAAGTCTGATGATTCGACAAACATACAAGCATATGCTGGATCTGTAAGTTTTGCTGTATCGAATAAACTCTCAGCAGGATTGGCAGGTTCATATTCTCAAAATGATATCACAAGTACAACAAAAGCGACGATAGATAAAAGCACTCTCTATGCGCATGACTTATCGTTAGATGCAAAAAATACAAGCAGTATTCAATCTTACACAGCGAGTGGAAGTGGTGCTATAAGTGGTGGAGTTTCAGTAGCTATCGCCGGTTCTGTCTCCCTTAATAATATTGCCAATGAAGTGTATGCTGAGGTGATTAATACTTCAGATATATCAAGTAGTGGTAAAGTCTCTCTAAACGCTCAAGACACTCCAACTATAAAAACAGTTGCAGGTGCTGCAGCTTTAAGTGGAGCGGCAGGAGTCGGGGCATCTTTGTCAAAAAACGATATAAAAGATACAGCACATGCATATATTTCCAATTCAAAAGTCTCAAGTGATTCAGATTTAGACCTGCTTTCTAGTATGAATGGAGATATTCATGCGATTGCTGCCTCTTTGGCTGCCGCAACGAAAGGCATGGCCGCTTCTGTAACAGTAGTGATCAATAAAATAACCAATTCAATCCAATCATGGGTGCAAAACAGCGACATAGAAGCAGATGCAATAAATGTAAAAGCAGATGATAGTGAAAGCATTTCTACAACAGCAGGAGAACTCACAGCTGCTAATGTTGCAGGTTTTGGTGCCTCGGTACTTTATAATACTATTGCTAATACAATTTATGTCTATATTGATAATTCAAATATCAATGCTAATGGAAATATACAACTTAAAGCTTCTAGTGATAAAACAATTGATACAAAAGCAGCAGGAGGAACTGCTGGAGGAACTTTAGCAGGTGCCGGTGGTGTTGTTATCAACTCTGTTAAAGATGATGCAAAAAGTTACATAGAAGGGAGCAGTGTTACAACAATAGATTCACTCTCTGTTCTTGCTTATGAAAAAAACACTTTAGAATCAATGGCCGGTATTTTGTCTGTTGGTGAAACACTTGGTATTGGTGGTGCGGTACTTACAAATATCATTGAGAATCAGATAGCATCTTATATAGATAATTCTCAGGTAAAAGCAAAAGGTGCTGCTTCGGTATCTACACTGCTTGCTGATGGAAGTGGTAATAGTGCAAATATGAATGGTCTAGATGTATTGGCATACAGTGATGAGTCTGTTGACTCAAAAGTTGCAAATATTTCAGGTGGAGGGACGGCAGCTGTTGCGGCAAGTGTCTCTGTTAATTTGATAAAAGATACTACAAATTCCTATGCGAAAAACAATAATGTAAATGAAAATAACGGTGACGCAAACAGTTTGCAGTCTGTACGGGTGCGTGCTGTATCTAACAGTGACATATCTGCTATGGCAGGTGGTCTGGCTGTAGGTGGAGTTGCCGGAATCGGTGCTGCAAGTGACACGAGTATGATTAAAAACAGTACAAATGCATATATTACGGGGGGACTCATATATGCAAAAAATTTGGCACAAACAACAAGTAAAAGTTATGATTATCTGAATTCTACTGTAGTAAGTGGTGCAT
>JALTUB010000045.1 GCA_027047745.1 Sulfurimonas sp. | reverse complement strand
AATGTTTACAAGGATGATATTTATAAATTTCATACTTTTTTAAACCTTTCTAGTTTATGGCAAATCGTTACAAATAAGGAATTTGCACATCTTTTATCACCATCTTTTAAACCAAAAACTTTGCCACCTTGTGATAGTAGTGAAGATATTTTTGCTACCTTAGAGAAACAGGATGTTTTACTCTACCACCCTTATGAGAGTTTTGACCCTGTTGTTAAATTTATCCAAACTGCTTCAAAAGACCCTGCCGTTGTTTCTATAAAAATGACACTATATCGTTCTGGAACAAATTCTCCCATAGTTAAAGCACTTATAGATGCTAGTGAATCAGGAAAACAAGTAACAGTTATGGTTGAACTAAAAGCAAGATTTGATGAGGAGAACAACCTTATCTGGGCAAAAGCACTTGAAAAATCAGGAGCTCATGTTATCTATGGTATCAAAGGTTTCAAGGTTCATGCAAAAGCTTCACTTATCACAAGAAGAAAAAATGGAAAGCTCAAACAGTATGCACACTTAGGAACAGGAAACTACAACCCCTCAACTGCAAAAATATATACTGACATGAGCTACATGACAAGTAAAGATGAGATAACAAATGACTTAACAAGATTTTTTCACTTTTTAACTGGTTTTAGTAAAAAGGGGAAACTAAATGAACTCTATATGGCTCCATCGCAGATAAAACCTAAGATTTTATCACTAATCCATAACGAAACGAGACAAGGAACAAATGGACAAATCATTGCAAAAGTAAACTCTTTAGTTGATGAAGATGTGATTAGAGCGCTTTATAAAGCAAGTCAAGCTGGAGTTAAGATAGAGCTTATAGTTCGTGGTATCTGTTGTCTTAGACCAAATATAGAAGGTGTGAGTGAAAATATCAGAGTTACTTCTATCTTAGGTAAATATCTTGAACACCCTCGTACTTTTTATTTTAAAAATGATGCTATGCAGGTCTATATCTCTAGTGCAGATTGGATGCCAAGAAATCTTGTTAGAAGGATAGAACTTTTAACAGCCATAAAAGATGATACTGCAAAAGAGAAGATTTTACAAATATTAAAACTTCAATGTGTAGATAATACTCTTTCGCATGAGCTACAAAGTGATGGCTCATACATAAAAATAAAAAGAGATGGTGCAAAAGCTGTAAATAACCATAAAATGCTAGAAGATTATGTCAATAGAATAAGCAAGGCATCTAAAAAAGAGTTAGCAAACAGTGTTGCACAACTTGCTTCTCGACTTTATAAAGAAAGCTAGAAAGGGATAAAAAATGATACATAAATTTAAAGACTTTACACCAAAGATTGGTAAAAACACTTGGATAGCACCATCTGCTGATGTTATCGGTGATGTAGAGATAGGTGAGGATTCATCTATCTGGTTTGGAACTGTCATCCGTGGTGATGTTCACTATATCAAGATAGGTTCACGAACAAGCATCCAAGATTTGAGTATGGTACATATCACCCATCATAAAAAAGCTGATAGGAGTGATGGAAGTCCAACTATTATCGGGGATGATGTTACTATCGGTCATCGTGTTATGCTTCATGGTTGCACCATAGAAGATGCTTGTCTGATAGGCATGAGTGCCACCATCTTAGATAATGCAGTGATAGGTAAAGAGAGTATTGTAGGGGCAAGTTCACTTGTAACAAAAGGAAAAGTTTTCCCACCTCGCTCACTCATCATGGGAAGTCCTGCAAAAGTTGTAAGAGAACTGACTGATGCAGAAGTTGAAGAGCTATACGCTTCTGCTAAGAGATATGTATCTTTCAAATCAGATTATCAGGACTAATCTCTAAGTTCTATAATCTGCATTTATCTTAACATACTCATGACCTAGATCACAGCCATAAGCTTCAAACTCTCCACTGCCAATGCCTAAATCACAAGAGATGCTAAATCTATCTCTTTTCATTATCAAAGAAGCTTTTTCTTCCATAGCTTCATCAAAATATATTTCACCATTATCGTAAACGCAAACATCTTCAAATGAAACTTTAAGTGTTTCTTGAGAACACTCTGCCCCACTTGCTCCTACTGTTGAAGCTATTCTTCCCCAGTTTGGATCTTCGCCATAAAGAGCAGTTTTAACCAGTAGAGAATCTGAAAGTGCCTTAGCAACTATCTCTGCTTCTTTATCATCTTTTGCACCCGTAACCTTATATGTCACGAGTTTTGTAGCACCCTCTCCATCTCTTACCATCTCCAGTGCTAAAAAGTGCATGATAGTATGAAGTGCTTCTTTAAACGCAGCCGCATTGTAAGCATCACTTATTCTATTTGTTAAGAGCATAACTGTATCATTTGTTGAAGTGTCCCCATCTACACTTGCTGCATTAAATGTACTTAAAGTTACCTCATCAAGGATATTTTGCATCTCATCTTTTGAAGTGTTGGCATCTGTTGTTATAAAGCACAACATTGTAGCCATAGCAGGGTTTATCATCCCTGCACCCTTAGCCATCGCACCTATGTTAAAACATCCACCATCTGCTAGTTCAACTCTAAGAGAAATCTCTTTAGAAAAAGTATCTGTTGTCATGATAGCTTTTGCCGCGTTTGTATGCTCTTTTTTTGTCAAATCAAAAAGTTTTGCACCTTCTATAATCTTCTCTTTTGGTAGTCTTACACCAATCACACCTGTTGAACTC
>JALTUB010000044.1 GCA_027047745.1 Sulfurimonas sp. | reverse complement strand
AAGATAGGATTAATGAAAAAGTATGGAAAAAAACATACACATTATTTGAATTAAATGGGTATGAAGAGATAGAATATAAGGATAATTAAAGTTATGAAATGTTATAATTTCTATATAAGACCTGTAATAAGGCAGAGAATTAGGGGTGCTGAAATTATGCACTCTACTCTATCTTAAAAACAAGGATAGGGATATGAATTATGAAGAGTTTTTAAAATCAAAAGAATTTAAAATAAATTTTAAAAGTGTAGATGTGATAAGAGATGATCTTAATAAAAATCTCTTTGAATATCAAAAAGATTTAGTTTATTTAGCACTTAAAAAGGGACATTTTGCATTGTTTGCTATGACAGGTAGTGGAAAGACAGCAATGCAAG
The DNA here is from genome assembly GCA_027047745.1 of Sulfurimonas sp. Lineage (GTDB taxonomy): Bacteria > Campylobacterota > Campylobacteria > Campylobacterales > Sulfurimonadaceae > Sulfurimonas. The sequence continues at coordinate 2,305 of JALTUB010000044.1, read as the reverse complement.
GAGAATGGGCTTGGAAAGTGTGGAATAAAGAGAGAAAGCCAGTGCTTATACTTGCACCTTTAGCAGTATCACATCAAAGCATAGCTGAGATAAAAAAGTTACTTGGGTATGAGATTAAATTTGTATCAAATCAAGATGAAGTGATAAATGGCATAAATATCACAAATTATGAAAAGCTTGATAGATTTGATGCTGATGAATTTGTAGGGATAGTGCTTGATGAGAGTTCCATATTGAAATCATTTACAGGCAAAACAAGGGATATGATCATCAACCAATTTACATCAACCCCATATAAACTTGCTTGTAGTGCTACTCCTGCACCGAATGACCATATGGAACTTGGAAATCATAGCGAATTTTTAAATGTGATGTCAAGGAGTGAGATGCTCTCTATGTTTTTTGTGCATGACGGCGGGGATACTTCAAAATGGAGACTAAAAGGTCATGCAAGAGATAAATTTTGGGAGTTTGTAAGCACTTGGAGTGCGGTATTTACAAAGCCGAGCGACTTGGGATATTCGCAGTATGATGATGATAAGTTTAAACTTCCAAAGAGGACAAGATACGAGCATATAGTTCACTCAAAACCTAAAAATGCACTATTTGCACTCAATGCTGAGACTTTGCAAGAGAGACGACAAGCAAAAAGAGACAGCTTAGAAGATAGATGCAATGTAGCGGCTGATTTGGTAAATGGTAGTGATGATATATGGATTGTATGGTGCGAATTGAACGATGAGAGCAAGTTGCTTAAATCATTGATAAAAGATAGTGTTGAAGTCAAGGGGAGTGATAGTGAAGATCATAAAACAAAAGCTATGATGGATTTTGCAGACGGAAAAATAAAATGCCTTATCACAAAGCCAAAAATAGCAGGATTTGGAATGAACTGGCAGGTATGTTCTCATGTGGCTTATGCAAGTGTGAGTGATAGTTTTGAGCAGTTTTTTCAAAGTGAGAGAAGAGTTTACAGATATGGGCAGAAAAATGAAGTAGAAGTCCATACCGTAACAAGTGAATCAGAGGGGAATGTCAAAGAAAATTTGCAAAGAAAAGAGGAAAAATTTATGGAAATGATAAATGAAGTAGTGACATATACAAAAGCACAAACACTAAAAGAGATCAAGCAAGTATCTATCCAAAGGACAGGTTACAATCCACAGATTAACATGAGTTTACCATCATTTTTGGAGGTGGCATGATGAAAGTGTTAAATCAAGTTATAACAGATGATTATGCACTATATCACGGGGATAGCACAGAAGTGATAAAAGGGATACCTGATAATAGTATCCACTATTCGATATTTTCACCTCCGTTTGATAGTTTATACACATATTCAAACAGTATAAGAGATATGGGTAATAGTGCAAAAGGTGAGTTTATAGAACATTTTAAATTTTTAGCAAAAGATTTACATAGAGTGATAATGCCGGGCAGATTATTGAGCTTTCATTGTATGAATTTACCTACATCAAAACAAAGAGACGGATTTATAGGGATAAGAGACTTTAGAGGAGAGCTTATAAGGCTTTTTGAAAGTGTTGGGTTTGTATTTCATAGTGAAGTTTGTATATGGAAAGACCCAGTAGTGGCACAACAAAGAACTAAAGCATTAGGGCTACTTCATAAGCAGATAGTAAAAGATAGTGCGATGAGTCGTCAGGGCATACCTGATTATATTGTAACAATGCGAAAACTTGGTGTTAATCCAGAACCAATAAGTGGCGGTTTTAAATACTATAACGGAACAGATACATTTAGCGAGAAGTTTGATGAAAATAATGGGAGGCTAAATAGGGGGAGCATTATGACTTGGCAGCGATACGCCAGTCCTGTTTGGATGGACATTAAACCAAACTGTACACTTCAACACAGGAGCGTAAGAGAACACAATGATGAGCGACACATCTGCCCTCTGCAGTTAGATGTAATAGAGAGATGTTTGCAATTATGGAGTAACGAGGGAGATACAGTCTTAACTCCATTTTTAGGCATAGGTAGTGAAGCTTATCAGTCTTTAAAAATGAACAGAAAAGCCATAGGCATAGAACTCAAAGAGAGCTACTATAAACAAGCCGAGAGAAATTGCGAAATGGCACTCAAAGAGAGAAAACAACCGAGCTTATTTTGAGCCAATCCAAGAAGAAAACACACATAGAAGTTATAACCAATCAAATCATAGGCATTATTATCGGTTGGCTGATAGTGTATCTTGTCTTCCCGTTGTTAAATTCTCTATCACAAGGAGAGTTAGCAACGGTATCAAGTGCGATGTTTTTTGTAGCAAGCTATACGAGAA
>JALTUB010000043.1 GCA_027047745.1 Sulfurimonas sp. | reverse complement strand
AAACTAGATAGAGCAAAAGAATATATTGGGTTTTTAAAGGCAATTTTTATTATGCTAGTAGCTATTGATTCTTCTTTGATTTCATGGCTATTTAAAAACTCAGAATTAAATCCTAACTCAAGTTTAGTTATAATAGGAATATGTGTATCTTCAGTAAGTATAATTTTTCTTGTTAGATACATTTTAAAAAAGATAGTTGAATTAGAAGGAATAGAATAATGGAAGCATTAATTATAGGTTTAACGATTGGTTTAGCTACTATGATGTATGTTGTCTATATAGTAACTCATACAGATGGAATAAAACATTCACATGAATAAAACAAGTAAAATATATATAGCAGGACACCGTGGACTTGTTGGCTCTGCAATATTTAAGAACCTAAGTTCAAAAGGCTATACAAACTTAGTCTATAAAACGCATAAAGAACTAAACTTGCTTGACACTAATGCAGTAGCTGAGTTTTTTAAAAATGAAAAACCAGAATATGTCATACTTGCAGCTGCAAAAGTTGGTGGCATAGTTGCTAACAACACTTACAGAGCAGACTTCATCTATGAAAATCTTCAGATACAGAACAATGTCATACATCAAAGTTACTTAAATGGTGTCACAAAACTACTCTTTTTAGGAAGCACTTGTATTTATCCAAAAAATGCTCCACAACCTATGAAAGAAGAGAGTCTGCTTACAAGTGAACTTGAATACACAAACGAACCTTATGCCATAGCTAAAATAGCAGGTATAAAAATGTGTGAGTCTTACAACATTCAGTATGGAACAAACTTTATATCTGTGATGCCTACAAACCTTTATGGTCCAAATGACAACTTTGACTTAGAAAAGTCTCATGTACTTCCTGCACTGCTTAGAAAAATGCATGAAGCAAAAGTAAACAATACTCCAAAAGTAGAGATATGGGGAAGTGGAAAACCAAGAAGAGAATTTTTATACTCAGAAGATATGGCAGATGCCTGTGTATTTCTTTTGGAAAACAGAGATTTTGTGGACACTTATCAAAGTGAAGATGGTACAAATGATAGCTGTACTCCAAATAGTATAAAAACAACAGAGATACGAAATACGCATATAAATATAGGTACAGGTGTAGATATAAGCATAAAAGAACTAGCCGAGACTATTAAAAAGATAGTAGATTACAAAGGTGAGTTATACTTTGACAGTTCAAAACCAGATGGAACAATGGTAAAACTAACAGACCCTAGTAAACTTCATGCTCTTGGATGGAGGCATACTGTTGAACTTGAAGATGGTATTAGAAGAGTTTATGAGTGGTATTTAGAAAACAATAAGGATAATCTTGACTAATATTATTTTATGTGGAGGAAGTGGAACAAGACTCTGGCCAATAAGTAGAACACTTATGCCTAAACAGTTTGTAAAACTTTTTGAAGATAAATCTCTCTTTCAACTCACAGTACAGAGAAACTCAAAAGTGTGTAACTCTCAGTTTATAGTCTCAAATGCAGAGCAATACTTTTTAGCACTTGACCAACTAGAAGAGTTACATAAAAACAACAACAAGTACCTCTTAGAGCCAGTGGGAAGAAATACTGCTCCAGCTATTGCTCTTGCTTGTCTAGCACTTGAAAGTGAAGATTTGGTACTTGTCACTCCATCTGATCACCTTATAAAAGATGAAGAGGAGTATAAAAAAGTTTTGCAAACTGCTAAAGAGTTAGCAGAGCAAGACAATTTAGTTACTTTCGGTATCACACCTACATTTGCAGAAACTGGTTTTGGTTACATAGAAGCCGAAGGATTTTCTGTAAGAGCCTTTCATGAAAAACCAGATATAAAAACTGCACAAGAGTACCTAGGTGCAGGAAACTGCTACTGGAACTCTGGTATGTTTATGTTTAAAGCAGGAATATTTTTAGAAGAACTTCAAAAGTATGTTCCTGAAATTTATGAGCGTTCACTACAAGCTTATAACTCTACTAAAGATGGTGATAAAAATCTAATACGCATAAAGCATGAAGATATGCTAAATATACCAGAAGAGAGCATAGACTACGCTGTTATGGAAAAGAGTAAAAAAGTAAAAGTAGTTCCATCTAGTATAAAATGGAGTGATGTAGGAAGCTTTGACGCACTATTTGAAGAGTTACCAAAAGATGAGAACAATAACACTATTACCCAAAAACATATAGCCATAGACTCCAAAAACAACCTAATCTATGCAAAAGATAAGTATGTAGCTACAGTGGATGTACAAGACCTTATAATAGTAGATACTGGAGATGCACTTCTTGTAAGTAAAAAAGGAAGTTCTCAAAAAGTTAAAGAGGTTGTAAAAGAGATAAAAAAAGTATCTGACTTGCACAACATCCATTTAACAGGTCATAGACCTTGGGGTACTTACACGGTATTAGAAGACACTCAAGGCTATAAAATAAAACGCATAGTGGTAAAACCTGGAAAAAGGCTTAGTCTGCAAAAACATCACCATAGAAATGAGCATTGGATAGTTGTAAGTGGCACAGCTACAGTTACAGTAGGTGATAAAACACAACTTGTAAGACCAAATGAATCAACTTATATAAAAATGGGAGAACTTCATCGTCTATCAAATGAAGGCAAGATACCAGTAGTGCTAATAGAAGCTCAAGTTGGTGAATATACTGGTGAAGATGACATTGTTAGAGTTAGTGATGATTTT
>JALTUB010000042.1 GCA_027047745.1 Sulfurimonas sp. | reverse complement strand
CTTTTAGGGTATTTGAGACCTCTTTTAAAGCGTTATCACCTTCTACATGACCATAAGTATCGTTATATTGTTTAAAGTAGTCTATATCTAACATCATAAATGTTATATAGCTTTTATCTCTTTTTGCCTGTTTAAGCTCTCTATCATATACAATGTTAAAATATCTTCTGTTGTGTAAAGTTGTCAAGGTATCCGTGTAAGATGCATTTTCAAGTTTTTTATTACTTCGTTTTAACTTTTTAGCTAGTTGTTCTAGTTTTGTTTGCTCTTGCTGAATACCTGAAAATACATTAAACGAGATAAACAAGATAGCTATAACAATGATAAAAAGGGCTAAACCGAGTTGTTTTATCAATACATTATATCTATTTAAAAACTTTTTTCTCTCATATTTTGCACTGCCAACTTCATAGTTTATCAATTTTTGGATGACATTATCAACATGAGACACAACTCTTTCAAAGTTTTTTATAGATATTTTTTCAAGGTCTTTACCCTCTATCGCAGCTTTTTGTACACGAAGGAAATAACTATTTGCCCCTTTTATCTCTAGTGAGGCATATCCTACATACCCAAGTTCATCATCTTGTTTATAATGAGATACATAACTCTTCCATTTTCTTTTTATATTGAAAATTGCATTTTCTATATCTGAAGCTGTTTCACTTGGACTTATCTCAGCCCTTTTGGTCTTATAAATTGTTTGAGATAGCGTTGCATTATAAGTGTACATTACTTCATTTAGCTCTGTTACAGGGACTAAAGAACCAAAGTATAAAGCATCCATGTTCTTTTTCATGGCATTAACATGCATCACACCTATAACGCCAATAGATACTAATCCTATCGTTATTAAGATGAACAAAGATAATAATTTGCTTTTAAGTCTAAGTGCTTCTATAAATTTCATAATAATATCTAAGCATAAACTATACCATTAAAGGATAAAATTCTGTACTTCAAAATAAAAAGTGAGAATTGGTTTAATTATGGAAGCAAAAGCAATCAAAACAGATAGTTATCTAAAACCTATTGAGATAAAAAAACATTTAGAAAAAGTAGAATATATCATAATGGCAGCACCTGCACCTGATACATTTGTTGATACTCCTTTGCATTTTACTATCTTTTTAAACACTAGCGATGATTTACCCCAAGAGATACAAACAGCAGTGCTTGAAAAGTTTTTAAACGAGCAAAAGATAGAGAAACCAACTGAACTCATGAGCCAACTTATGCCAGTTGGTTTCGCACTTAGTTCAGCACAAGATACACTAATGCCCCTACTTCTAGTTGATCCAAAAGACCAAAAAAGCATACCTTATGGTGTCATGTTTGTTATGGATTTTCTAGCTGACTCTGATGAGTTTGAAGAAGTTAAAGAGAAGAGCTTAACAGGTTGGAGTTATGCTTATGACGGTGAAGTAGACTCATTTTAAGCCTACTCATTTGTTATCTATATTGTTCTAAAAGACTTAAAATATCTTCATTTTTCTTTTTAATATTATCTATTACATGATTACTACCCGAATAGTTTATTATATCTTCAAAAGTAAGTATGTCTTCACTTTTAAGTTTTTCAAATGTCTTATCACCTACTCCATAAAGCAACTGTATAGGACTTTTTAATTGGTATGCACCGTTTATTTTAATAAGTTTATATTTATATGCATCTTGATTTAAAGTTGCTGCTTGACCATTTTCTGATGCTTGGGAAGTCCAATCATCTTGATCTATCCAACCTAATCTTATTAATGTTAATATTTTTCCTGAAAAATTTATTGTAATATAATAACTTGATTTGTTTTTTAAACTATTGTCTTCATTTTGTGATTCCTTATTATAACTTCTGTTACCAAAAATTTTATAGCCCATTTGACCTGATGATTTCATTTCTGTACTAAAAAAATCATTCTCAATGCAAACTATATCTTTATCTTCTTTATTTCTTTCTCCTCTCCATTTATCAGGATATCGATTAGCTAATTCATGAGTAAATAATTTTTGAAAAAAATATCCAATAACTGTCGCGGGTAATTCAACTTCATTTAAATTAATAGTATTTCCAACTTTTGTAGTCCACAATTTATCCCATGACAACAATAATATTTGTAAAATTTCATCTGTAGATAATGGATATTTATTGATTAATGTATTTGTAACTGATAACCATTCTTCTTTTGGTTTATCTTTATATGGTGATATTGCCATTTATTCAATCCCTTCTAATAGTTCACATAACTTAATATTAAGTGCTTTTGATATAATCACAATATTATTTAAACTTATATTTCTTTCACCTCGTTCGATAGAACCGATATATGTTCTATGTAACGAAGAAATTTCAGCAAGTTTTTCTTGTGACAATTTTTGCTCATTCCTAATAGCTCTAATATTTTGACCTAGTATTAATTTATAATTTTTCATAATAAAATCCTACTGAAATGCTGACAATATATCTACAGACTATAAGTAGCATTTCTTTAGTTTAGATTAAATTGTTTTTAGATAGAATGTTGGATATGAATAAAAGGAGTAGTTTTATGACATCATTATTTGAGCACAAACCTACAACTGTAGCACCAATAGAATTACTTAATAATTTTTGTGAAAACAGTAGTCAAGAATTTTCAAATAAATACAATGATATTTTAGATATTCTGACAGAAAAAATAGGAAAACCGTATTATGC
>JALTUB010000041.1 GCA_027047745.1 Sulfurimonas sp. | reverse complement strand
CATCCCGGCAGGCACAAGCAGAAGCATGACAAAAACAGGGAAAAACAACTTTTTCATCTTTTCAGTTTTGGTGATTTTGCGCTGTGAAAATTACACAATTTTTTTATCCCCCTAAAAGAGAAGATAAAGTTGTTTCCCCTTTGTGATGTTTTCCTTTAATTGTAATGGTTCTCAGTATTTTATTACTTTTTGAATGCGTTCTCCTTCGGCTGTTTTGACTTTGATAAAATAAACTCCCGGGGCCTCCGGCAGGTTGAAGCGTACCGTCCGGGCCGATTCGGAAACGGGAACTGTTTTTACCATCCAACCGGCGGCATTGAAAACGTTTACCGATAACAAGACGGTAGGTGATTGAATGTTTATTTTGCCGCGGGTGGGATTGGGAAACACCTGCAGGCTTGTTTTCTCCGGGTTCCGGATACCGGTATAAGCACTTTTGGCTTCTTTCTGTCCCATTAAAACCGGTGTTTTGTCGGCCGTATTGTAATAGGATTTGAACCGGTCAATCTCCTCGGAACTGTAGCTAAACATGTGTTCGAGCCATTTGGGCGAAACCGTCTGGTACCAGACTTTAGCCTCTACGGTAAGGTCATCGGTGTTTCCGGAAAGCGGAATGTGGTAATGCACCACATCGGCACCGCTGCCCTCATTACCGGCTTCTTTATTGAAATCGGTATCTGCTGCTGCTTTTCCCACAATGGGTACGGTATCGTAGGCAAAATGAGTGGTTTTGAAGCCATCCGGCGGAATGCGGTTGTCTTTTAAGGCGTAATTGGCCCGCTCCAGTACGGTGGTTACCCGGTGGTTTACATCGCCCATGACCAGTTCGAAAATCTGCACCTGTCCTGCCGAATCAATCAGGTTGTGATGGGGTTCAAAAGTACTGTCTTCCTGTAAAATACGGCCGGTTGAGTCGAAAGCACCGCTCTGGAAAAGGATTTGGTTATTATTGTCCGATACTGTCAGTTCCACGAACATGCGGCGGCTGGGATAACCTCCCGGCAGTTTGTGGCCGCTTTTGTTGTGCAGGCGAACATCCACAAACAGTGTGTCGGAACTCCTTTTTACTATGGAAAGCTCCAAATCCAGGGCTTTTTGCTGCAACGACCGCATATTTCTGGCCAGGGTGGAGTCGAATTGTACCTCCGTGGCATTCAGTCCCAGCTCGGCAGCATGGTCTTTCAGGATTTTGCCCATAAAAACATTGGCTCCCTGAAAATGATGTTTGTTGAACGGCGACCGGGGTGCCAGGTTGTTAGGGCGTGAACTGATTACCACCGGATCGTTGGTTGCCGGCATGTGGCAATCCTGGCAGTTTTGGTTTTGGGCAGGGTAATCGGAATTTTCCCATTCCTGATAAATGGACTGTTCCACAAACTGATTTCCGGTAGGCGAGCCCTCGTTGTCCACCGAGTTGGTGAGCAGGGTGTGACACGAAGCGCAAATGCGCGAGTCTTCGATGTGCTTACTGTAAACGGGTGTATATCCCGTGTTGTTGATCATGGGATTGGCAACGGGATTGGGATAGGGTCCCCAAATGGTTTTGCGGGTGCCAATGAGAAAAGTACCGGAGAAATTTCCCAGTGAATTTTCGGGAATCTGGTGACAAACCGTACACTGTACGCCATCCAGTGCCAGGGGGTCTTGTACCATTTCGGCAACAGAATAGAGTTCCTGTCCGTTATAATGGGCATTTTCGTTGCCCGTGGGCGCGTGACACCGGGTACATACATTTTCCAACTCTGCTTTGTGGTCGGGATTGACCAGGCCTTCGTGGCTGACCTTGGCCCGCCAGAACGGATCGCGGGCGGCATTGGCCATCATAGTCGAACGCCAGTCATTGACAATACTGATGGATTTCCCATTGGCATCCACCTGTTTGGCATGGCATTGGGCACATACACCCGAGCCGGCAAACAAGCTATTGGTTTCAGTGGGCAATTCACCCTGAACATTTTGGTACACTTCGAGCGAAAATGGAAGAAAGGGATGGGTTTTGGGCAGGCCATTGTATGCGGCAACAGGATGCGCCGCATACAGCACGGCCGAAAGCAAAAGGCTTCCGTAAACAACAAGTATAGATTTTAGCTTCATAAATATTTGATTTTAAGTTATTTGTATTTATTTCAATCCATTTCTGTTGGGCTTTTCCTGCCGGCAGGAAACCGGACCCCGGCCTCCTATAATACTTACCGGCAAGTGTAAAGATACTATTTTTTTGTGAAATACCGGTGTACTTTACCGGCAACGAATGCAATGAGTAATGTTTTCATTTTGTTATTTGTTTTGGTTAAACCTTATTTTTTTATCGGATTAAAAATCCTTAGACACTGAGACTTTCAGGTTGCAAACCTGAAAGAGCACCCGGAGAACATAGGAGGAAAAGATTCTTCGTGTCCATTGTGTCGTCCTTTGAAATCTTTGTGGTAAAATTTTTTTGGATAAAACCCTGCATTATTTCAGTTTCAATATCCGCAAGGCACCCCGGATGACCACCATGAAAACAACAGCCCCGATGACCAGGTCGGGAATACCGGAGCGGGTAAGCCAGACCAAAGCCCCGGCCAGTATTACGCCGGCATTGATAATTACATCATTCGAAGTAAAAATCTGACTCGCCTTGATGTGGGCTTCCTGTTTGCTGCGCGAGTGGGAAAAGAGCCACAGACTGACGGCGTTGGCAATAAGTGCCAATGC
>JALTUB010000040.1 GCA_027047745.1 Sulfurimonas sp. | reverse complement strand
CACTAAATAAAAAGATGTTGTGTCCTTGTGAATTTATAGATGATGAGATAAAAGAGTATGGAACTTGTCATTGTGCCTTGTTTGGAAGTCCTGATTTGGATAAGGCAGGATGGAAAAAATCTTCTGCTAGACTTATGAGTGAATATCGTGTACCACTTAATCTAAAAAATGGTATTCTCGATACAAGAGGAATGCCAAAAGATTCCAGACGAAATCTTGCTATTCCTGATGCTATGCACCAATTAAAATCAACTTTAAATAACTATAAGGACAACTCACTAAAAATGATAGTAGAATCTAAACAAGAAGCAATTAATTTGGAAAAAATTGCCTCATTTCGTGGATATACTTACTCTAAAGAGCCAAAAGATGACTATTATGAAGTAAATTTAGAGTTCGATGCCAAATCCACAAAACCATCATCTGCTAGTTGTGGAAATAGTTAATATAAAATAATCAACCCATTTTTTACATCAAAACTTCATCTAATAAATTTTTGATGTAGTAGAGTTCTTTGCTACTAAGTGAAGCTAGTTTTTCTATAAACCGTGCATTATCAATGGCACGAATATTTGCTATAAGGAGATCTGAATCTCTCTCAAGTTTTTCTCTTTTTTGTATTCTATATCTAAGAGGTTCTGCGTCATCTATTAGAGATGTTGTCAGTAGTAAAATTATAGTTGTAGGATAATTTCCACTATTGAGTTCATCATTTTGTAAAATAAGTGCTGGACGAATTTCTCCTATTTCATTACTCTTTTTTATTGGGTTTAGATTGATAAGCCAAATCTCTCCTCTATAAGCCGTCATGGAGTGTATCTTCTAGTATTTTGTACTCGCTCAAGTCACTTTTAGCTGTTTTTTTTATGGCTTTTTGCATACGGGTACTTTGGTTTTTTTCTAGCTCTTTTGCATAAAACCTTATAGCTTCTCGTATAACATCACTCTTTTTCTTATGAAATTGTTTTGTAATAGAAGTTAAAAGTTCTGCTAACTCATCATTTAACCTTACTGTTGCTAGCATAAAAACTCCTTTGTATTATGTATTACAGTATTATACTATATCTTTAGTATGTTTAAGTTTTGTGCAAGATGGCAATATAGGGGAATTAAAAATACTTGGACACCAAATGAAAAGTGTCCACTGTATGAATAGATGAAATTTGTATTAAATGCTAGAACTTATAACCAACTAAAAATTCAAAACGACTGACTGCATCTGTTGATGTATTTACACTGTAATGCGTACCACCTGTAGTAAGTCCCCATGTTGTATCTCCAGACTTACTGAAACCATAATCAAACACACCACTTACATAAACATTATTATCAAATGTATAATCAGCACCAACTCTTGCACTTGCAATTTTTGTAGTTAAATTAACTGTATTTGTGTCTACAGTAACAGTTGCAGTATTAGCAACATCTTCTGAATATTTGTTAACAGTATAAGCTAATCCTACAAAAGGCTGAAAATGCTTATTGACCGTAAATAAATAATCATAACCTAAACCAACAGAGTACATAGAGCTTGAACCTGTTGTATTGTATTTCGCATATTCCAAGCCTATTCTATGCGTATTATCAAGTATAACACCACCATCTAGTGAAATACTTCCACCATTATCGCTTACTGTAGTTGATGTTAAACCTGCAATATCACTTTTTACTTTCCAATGCCCGCTACCAACACCTGCTGCAACAAAATAATTAATATCAGTTGCAGATGCAACTGAACCTACTAGTAATAAACTAGCTAAAACTAAACTTCTTTTCATTTTTATCCTTTATATTATACCTATAGAAATGATTTCTATAGGTAATTGTTTAAACATATTACAATAAGTATTCTTATGGAAATATTATCTATAGGAATAATTATGCTAAATTTACCAGATATTGTTACTAAAAGTGAACTAGATGAGTATTTTCATACAATTTCTAAAAATGTAAAACGCATAAGAGTAGAAAAGAACATGAGTCAATTAGAAGTAGCACTCTCTATAGGTCAAAAATCATCTGGCTTTTATGCCAATGCTGAAAATTATGCACATAACAAGAAATTTAACTTAGAGCATCTACTCAAGTTAGCGAAACTTTTTGATGTAGAAGTAACTCTATTTTTTCAGAGTAACATACAAGCCACTGAAAACCAATAGATACCAATTTTTATCTAATTCCACTATTCTATACGATTGATGCTGAATGAGAATATAAATAACTTCATGACCAATTTTACAATTCAATATAAAAATGATATACTTCTTATATGAAGTATGAATATGACATCAACAAAAGCTTATCAAATAAGCAAAAACATGGTATTGATTTTGAAGAAGCAAAACTTCTTTGGAATGATGATAGAATGGTTGAAATCTTGTCACCTTATGAAGATGAAGAAAGATTTATCAATATTGGAAAAATCAATAGCAAGTTTTATACTGTTGTAACAACTATTCGGGAGAAAGAGAAAATTAGAATTATTTCTGCACGAAGAGCAAGAAAAAAGGAGATTGAAATCTATGAAAGCTGAAGAATTTGATAAAATATTTGATGATAACAAAGAAGATATAATTGACTATCTTGACTTGTCAACAATAAGAAGACCAAACTTAGAACCAAAAAGAATTAATATTGACTTTCCAACTTGGATGGTTAAAAAACTTGATGAAGAAGCACAACATATTGGAGTAAGTC
>JALTUB010000039.1 GCA_027047745.1 Sulfurimonas sp. | reverse complement strand
ACTAAACGGTTAAATTTTTCTAATGATGAGTTCAATTTTCTCTCTTTTTAGGTTTAAATATCCACAACTGAAGTGGTGCTTTTAATTTACCTGCAATTTTACCAGCATTCTCTCCAAAACCCAAGAATATATCTGCCCTTACTCTACCTTTTATAGCTCCTCCAGTATCTTGTGCAAAAACAATTCTATCAAAATCGGTACTTTTAGATTCTGCTTTTAGATAAAGCATACTTCCAAGAGGAATGTATCTTCTATCAACGGCAACACTTCTCATGGGTGTTAGTTTTATACCAAGTGAACCTGTAGCACCCTGCTCTTTTATCTTAAAAAAAACTACTGAAGGATTATGATTTAAAACTTCATCAACTCTATTTGGATGCTTTTTAAACCACTCTCTTATACTCTGCAATGAGATATTTTCTTTTGAAATTTCACCTAAAGAGATTAAATATTTACCAATAGAGCGATAAGGTTGTCCATTTTGATTTGCATATCCTACAAAAATTGTTTTTCCATCATCTAATTTTATGCGTCCAGAACCTTGAACTTCTAAAAAAAATAGTTCTACTTTAGAATCACTGTAAGCAATAATATCTGCGTTTATATCATTTTTACTCATCTCTTTACGAGAATAATATGGCACTATTTTATTATCATGAAGTCGCCCTCTAAGTCTATAATTTTTTAGTTTTGGATAAATATCATCCAAATCAACACTTATCAAATCTTTAGGTGTGGAATAAATAGGATACTTATAAATTTCACTTTTTGTAAGAGAACCATGAAGCTCAGGTTCATAATAACCTGTCAAAAGCCCTTCATCTGACTCTAACTTTTCTAAGACAAAGTTATTTTTTATAAAATCATGAAAATCTGTAACACCTTTTGCTTTTTCACATAAATCACCATATAAAAGTTGCGTTTTTTTACTTTGACAATTTTTAAGGAATATTTCTCGCACTTGTAAATAATTTTCATTTTCAAGTTTTGGAGTTATACTACAAGCAGAAAAAACGACAGAAATAATAATAAAATAGATACTCTTTTTCATAAAATTCTATTTTATTTATTAATTTTTTCAATAATTTGATTAATTGTTACAAGTAGTTCAACAATCTCATTATTACATATATCAAAAATAACAACTGCATCCAAATCAAAATAGTGATGCGACAAAATATCTCTAATCCCTTTAATCTCTTTCCACTTTATATGTGGATATTGTACAAGTAGTTTTTTATCTGTTAATTTATCTATATTTTTTAAACTCTCTCCAACAGCAATAAGCTTCATGCAGATACTATCAAGCTTTTCTTGTCCCTCTTCAGTATCACAAAAATCATCAGCTTCTTTGGCATATGAACATCTTTTTTCAACAACAACTAAAGCATCTCTAATCTGCTCTAGTGTATCAAGAACTAACTCTTTATCATACTGCATAGATACCATCTCGTAAAATTCGTTTTTTTAAGTAAGGGTTCATTTTATCTCTTATCCTAACAATATCTACTTTTTGATGAAGGTCTTCTTCTATAAGTTGTTTGATGGCTATCATATCTAAAAGTTTTGGATGCATTTGTACAAAAATATCTATATCACTATCTTTGTTTGCTTCGTTTCTAGCATAACTTCCAAATAGACCAATTTTTTCTACATTATATTTATTATGAAATTCTTGGTAGTGTTCTTTAAGATAGTTTAATACATCTAATTGTGTCATAACATACCTCTAATTCATTTAATTACTCTTATTATAGCATTTTAAATTACAAAAATGTTATAATTCCAAAAAATTTTACAGATGCAGGAAAATATGGAAAATTTAAGTTATTACGAAATATTAGAAGTCTCACAAAACGCAGACAAAACAAGTATAAAAAAAGCTTACAGAAAACTAGCTAAACAGTATCATCCAGATAAAAACCCTGGAGATGAAAAAGCAGAACATAAGTTTAAACTATGTAATGAAGCTTATCAATGTTTAAGTGACGACCAACAAAGAAGTGTTTATGACAGATATGGAAAAGAAGGACTTCAAGGCATGGGTGGTGACTCTCGTCATTCATCTGGTGGTTTTGATGACTTAGGTTCTATGTTTGAAGATATGTTTAATGGTTTTGGTGGAGGTGGCTCTCGTCGCCGTCAAAATCCAGCAGATATGGACAAATATCCACTTGATATGAATGTTGATATGCATATTAGTTTCCAAGAAGCTATATTTGGATGTGAAAAAGAGATAGAATTCTCTTATAAAAAGTCATGTAAAGATTGTAGTGGAACTGGTGCTAAAAATGGCAAACTCTCTACTTGTAAGCAGTGTAAGGGTCAAGGTCAAGTATATATGAAACAGGGCTTCATGACTTTTTCTCAAACTTGTCCAGTATGCCAAGGCACAGGAAGTGCTGCAACAGATGCTTGTAAAAGCTGTCATGGTGAAGGTTTTAATGAAGTTCGCGAAAAAGTAACCGTTAAAATTCCTAAAGGGATAGATACAGGTAACCGTTTAAGAGTTTCAGGAAAAGGAAATATAGGTAAACGAGGCAACAGAGGTGATTTATATGTTACTTTTGAAGTTCAACCAGATAAGCATTTTATCAGAAATGAGAATGATATTTACATAGAAATCCCTGTTTTCTTTACTCAAGCAGTTATGGGCGATAGTTTAACTATACCATCATTAACAGGTGAATTAGAGTTAAAACTAGATGTTGGAACAAGAGACAAACAACACTTTACATTTAGAGGTGAAGGGATAGATGATGTTCATGGTCATGGTAAAGGAGACTTGATAGCACAAGTAAATATAACTTACCCTAAAAAATTAACTAAAGAACAAAAAGACTTACTAACACAACTACAAGAATCTTTTGGCATAGAAGAGTCAAAACCTCATGAGAGTGTTTTAGACTCTGCAATCGATAAAATGAAGGGATGGTTCAAATAAAATGAACAAAGAAAATCTCAAAAAACAACTCTCTACACTTGCTTTGTCAATGTTTAGAAAAGATTTTTTTGGGATTTATCATGGTTCTTTATCTGCTAAAACAGAATCAAATCGTTTTATCATAAACAAAAAAGAGGCAATCTTTGATGTTTTAAATGATGATAGTCTAATAGAACTCTACTTTAAAAAAGATTATAGATGGAATCAAGCAAGTATAGACGCAAAGATTCATTTTAGTATCTACTCACAAATAAGTGAAGCAAAGTTTGTATGCTTTACTATGCCACCTTTCACTACAGCATATTCACTCGACCACAATATCATATCTCCAAAAGATTATTTTGGTAACAGAGAGATAGGCTCAATAGAGATAATAGACCCAAAGCAGTTTGAGGACTGGTACGACAGAGCACAAAGTGAAATCACACTATATTTCCAAACTAACAAAACAAACATAGTAGTTATAAGAGGCTATGGAGTATATGCCTTTAACAGAGACATTCATGAAATGGCAAAAAAACTAGCCATTTTAGAAAAAAGTTGCAGACTTTTACTACTTGAAAATGATAAAATAGACTTTATTTTAGACTGATATAACTTTATTTTCAATCCTTCGTTTAAGTATTGCCATCCTAGACCAAACTTAAGCATACCAGCGATGAGAAAAAAGTGCAATTGCAAGGCAGAAATTCGCAGGAGCTACTAGTAGCTTCAAGATTTTCTAACGCAGACAAGTGTGCATTTTTCTCATCGTCCTTTGGATAAACCATAGAGGAGCAATCTGCAAAGCATCTAGCACTTGACTCTACTAGTAGAGCCTGCACACTAGCTACTTCACATCTTACTCCTCTATGGTTTACTGGTATGCTTAAGTTTGGTCTAGGATGGCAATATCATAATGAGTGTTATGTAAGATTATACATTGACGGCAAATAAAATATATGATATACTTCGGATATACAAATAAAAAAGGTTATATTATGACAGCTACTATTTCAAGTTGGGGTAATTCTCAAGGTTTAAGATTTCCAAAAGATATAATGAAAGAATTACATTTATCAATTGGTGATAAAATGAAAGTTTTAATTGAAAATCAAAAAATTGTATTAGAACCTATTAAGCAATCAAGAGAAAAATATAATATTAATGATTTAATTAATAAATTACCAAAAAATTATAAAATTTATGAAGAATTTGATAATAAAAGTGGATTAGAAGAATGGTAAAATATATCCCTGAACAAGGTGATATTGTAGCTTTAAGTTTTGACCCACAAAGTGGTCATGAACAAAAAGGTAGAAGACCTGCAATAATTATTAGTAATAAAACATTTAATAAGCATCTTGGACTATGCTTTGCTTGTCCAATAACAAATACAAAAAGAGATTTTCCATTTCATATTGAAATAGAAAGTAAAAATATTACTGGTTTTATTATGGGAGAACAAATGAAGTCAATAGATTATAATTCAAGAAATATCAAGTTTATTGAAAAAGCAAATCAAAAAACAATAAACCAAATATTAGGTATAATTGATAGTATCATACAATAATTATGTATAACAAATCAGAGGATAAAAAACAAGGCTACCACGGAAATAATTCAAGCTTTTAAGTGTCGCATTAAGATACTTAAAATAGCAAACTATAAAGTCGTTTATAAGGCAAAGTGCCTTTAAAGGTTCTTGGGCTTGTTGTTGAATGGGCTGAAAACCATCAAAATGAATTATTACAAAATTGGGAAAATATTAAAGAAACTGGTGAGTACCGTAAAATCAACCCTTTAGAATTTAGTGACCATTAGATAGGAGAAGATCAAAAAAGAACTATTTCCAATTTTATAGAGTTTGTAAGGATACAAGGATAGGCAACTCCTTTATAGCCTCAAAAGCTGTATCCATCATCTTATCTATCTCTGCGTTTGTTATGATATATGGAGGCATGAAGTATATGACATTGCCTAGTGGTCTTAGTAGAACTCCGTGCTTTAGTCCATACTGATAAACTTTTAAACCCATTCGTAATTTTGCGTCATAGTTTTTCAAATCAATCGCACAAACCATTCCTGTTTGACGGATAGATTCTACATTATTAAGTGTTAGAAACTTTTCTAACTTTTTTCCCATATACTCTGCTAACACCCTATTTTTCTCGATAATGTTATCATTTTCAAATATGTCAAGTGTTGCGTTTGCGGCACTACATGCAAGTGCATTTCCAGTATAAGAGTGAGAGTGTAAAAATGCTTTGTGTTCAGCATAATCACAATAAAATTTTGCATAGATGTCATTCGATGTCAAAACGACAGAAAGAGGTAAATACCCTCCTGTTAAGCCTTTAGAAAGAACTAAAAAGTCAGGTGTTATCTTCGCTTTTGAACATGCAAACAACTCTCCTGTCCTACCAAAACCAACCATCACTTCATCTGCAATAAGATGTATATTGTATCTTTTGCTTATTTCGCGTATTTGAACTAAAAACTCAGGATGATACATATGCATACTTCCTGCACCTTGGATAAGTGGTTCAACTATTATGGCACTTATCTTATCAGCTTCTTTGACACATAAATCTTCAAACTCTTTAGCTGCCTTTATAGCCGCGTCCATACTCATATCTTTTGGTACAGATGTTTGTATGGTTTCTAACAATAAAGGCTCATAAGTATCTTTGTAAAGTTCAACATCGCCAACACTCAAAGCACCTATAGTTTCACCATGATAAGAGTTTGTTAGTGATACAAAGATTGTTTTTTCTTTGTTACCGTCATTTAAGTGTGCATGATAACTCATCTTTAGTGCAACTTCTACAGCTGAAGAGCCATTATCTGAGTAAAAGCATTTATCTAAACCTTCTGGTGTTAGTTTTACTAAACGCTCAGATAACAAAACAACTTGTTTGTGAGTAAATCCAGCCAATATAACATGCTCTAGGGTATCTAGCTGTTCTTTTATCTTTTCATTTATGTATTTGTTAGTGTGTCCAAACATATTTACCCACCAACTACTTATGGCATCTATATATAAATTTCCTTCAAAATCCTCAAGATAAACACCATGTGCTTTTTTGATTGGAATCATTGGCAAAGTCTCATGATCTTTCATTTGTGTACATGGGTGCCAGATGACATCTAAGTCGCGATTTTTAAGTTCTGTGTTAGTTATGTTATCATTCATAAAGAAATTATACCTTTGTATCATTACTTTATCAAGGTTTAATATGAATTTACCTAAAATATGAAAAATAACAGACAATAGGGTTTTTATAGATGATTACATGGATGCAAAGACATAAAAAATATCTCATTATTACGATTTGGATTTCAACTATCGCTTTTATCGGTGCTGGTTTCGTAGGATGGGGACAGTATAGCTATGGTGATAAGGCTGGAGCAGTTGCTAAAGTTGGCAACATAGAAATATCGCAAGGTGAACTACAAAAAACTTACTCAAATCTTTACTCTCAATACAACAAAATATTTCAGGGTAACTTTGATGAAGAAAAAGCAAAGCAGTTTGGTCTTCAAAAACAAGCTTTAAATCAACTAACACAACAAGCTCTTATCTTAAATCTAGCAGCTTCTTATGACTTAGAAGTTAGTGATGATGAAATTCTTGCTGAATTAAAAACAGAAAAATATTTTTTCAACAAAGGTGTTTTTAACACAGAAGTTTATAAACAAGTGCTTTCTAGAAATAACATAACAACAAAAGAGTATGAAGAAGAGATTAGAAAAAATTTACTAATCAAGAAAACGCTAAAACTACTTCCTGTAAAAGTTTCAGAAAGTGAGTTAAATATTTTAAATACTCTAATGAGTATATCAGATAAAATTAGCTATAAAATTTTAACACAAAATGATGTAAAGATAGACACTTCAGACAAACTTGTAAAAGATTTTTGGTCAACAAAAATGACAAATTTCATGACTGATGTTACTTATGACATTGAGTTTATCAAACAAAAAAATATAAGTTTAAAATACACACAAAATGAACTAACTAACTACTATAACGATAATAAAATGCACTTTAAAGGTAGCAATGGAAAGATTATGCCTCTTGCAAAAGTTAAAGATAAAGTTATCTCAGAGTTAAATCATGAAGCAACAAAAAAAGCGGCTTTAAGAACTTATATAGCTTACAAAAAGAGCAAACTTAACAAAGATATAAAAATCAATAAGTTGTCTATATCTAAATCCAACAACCCATACAGTAAAGATACTTTTGATAAGATTTCCAGATTATCAAGTACACTACCTTACTTAAAACCTATTTTTGTAAATAATGAGTACATCATCATAAAACTAGGCAAGAAAAACCCTGCAAAGGCTAAAACTTATGCACAAGCAAAAGCAGAAGTTTTAGCTCTTTATATAAATGAAAAGAGTAAGTCAAAACTTCTAGACTTAGCAAATAAAACTTTTTCATCATTTAGTGGTAAAACAACAGACTTTATTACAGCAGAAAGTATAGATAAAATCAAGGGTCTATCACAAACAGAAGCTCAAGACTTTCTTGCAAAACTGTTTGTTTCTCAAAAAAAGAATGCTTATATAACATTAGGAAGTGGAAAGATTGTTTTATACAACATTTTGGAACAAAAAATGCTTGATAAAAAGAATATAAATCAAAGCAAAAACCTTGCTAGATTAAAGAGTGATATATTTAACAGAGGTCTCATAAAAGAACTTCAAAGTAGATATAAAACTGAGATATTTGTTAAAGGACTATAAATTGAGTAAAACTATTTTAGCCATTGACATTGGCTCTACTAAAATATGTGCAATTATCGCTCAAATAGAAGATGATAACTCTGTATCTATCATTGGTGCTGGAACGACTAAAGCACAAGGTCTTAGAAAAGGAAGCATTACAAATATAGAACTTGCAGCAAGAAGTATCAAGACTGCTGTTGATGATGCTAAGAGAGTATCTGGTAGTGATGTAAAGACTGCTATTGTTTCCATATCTGGAGCTTATACAAAAAGCTTAAATTCCAATGGTATTGTAAATATTCAATCTAAAGAGATTAGTTTTAAAGAGATAGAAAGAGTAATGCACACCTCTTTATATAATGCAAACATTCCAAATGAGTATGAAGTTCTTCACGCTCTTCCTTATAACTTCAAAGTAGATGACCAAGACTTCATAGAAGATCCTCTTGGCATGAATGCTTCTCGTTTAGAAGTTGAGACTCACATCATCACAACTCAAAAATCAAACCTTAACAACTTAAAAAAAGCTGTAAATGGTGCAGGTGTAGAAGTTGAAAATGTTGTACTTGCAAGTTACGCTTCATCAATTGCCACTCTCAATGCAGATGAAAAAGAGTTAGGAGCTGTTATCATAGATATGGGTGGAAACACTTGTAATATAGCTATCTACTCTGGAAACTCACTTAGATATAATGACTTCTTAGGAGTAGGCTCAAACCATGTAACAAGTGACCTTTCAATGGCACTTCATACACCACTAAACATAGCAGATAATGTAAAACTAAGTTATGGAACATTATTGACTCCTAGTAATGATTTGATAGAACTTCCTATTATCGGTGATGAAAGTACAACACATGAAGTTTCTCTTGAAGTAGTCCATAATGTTATATTTGCAAGAGTAGAAGAGACTCTCATGATACTTGCACAGTTTATCGAAAAGAGTGGTCTTAAAGAACAAGTTGGTGCTGGTGTTATTTTAACTGGTGGTTTTTCTAAAATGGAAGGTATCAGAGACTTAGCAGTTGCGACTTTTGGTTCTATGCCAGTTCGTTTAGCTCGTCCTGTTGAGATGAATGGACTGTTTGATAACCTTAGAGGTGCTGAATTTTCTAGTGCTGTTGGGCTTGTTATGTATTCAAAAGTCCCATATACAGCTTATGAAATAGATGTAAACAAGAGAGTAAGACACACTAATGAGTCTCCTACTTCTCAAAATAGAGTTAATTTTAAAGAAGATTTAGATATTCCGATTGCTCCTTCAATTTCACTAGAAGAGCCTAAAGAAAAGATGATTAATTTAGAAGCGAATAAAGAAAAGAAAAGCGATGAAGCTAGTGATATTAGTAAATTTTGGAACTGGGCTACCCAGTTATTTTAAAGGAGTGAAGTAATGGAACCATTTGTAGTTGAAGAGTCAAACAAAGTAAACGGAGCAAGAATCATCGCAGTTGGCGTTGGTGGTGGCGGTGGAAATATGATTGGTCACATGATCAATGAAGGTGTAAGTGGCATTGAGATGATGCTTATAAATACTGATGCGCAAGTTTTAAGTGAAACAAATGCAGCTACAAAGATTCAGATTGGTGCAAAGCTTACAAAAGGGCTTGGTGCTGGTATGAAACCAAATATTGGTAAAGACTCTGCTCTTGAAAATTATGATGAGATAAGAGAAGCCCTAAGTGGTGCTGACATAGTATTTATCTCTGCTGGTCTTGGTGGAGGAACTGGAACTGGTGCTGCTCCCGTTGTAGCTCAAATAGCTAAAGAGGTTGGTGCATTAACGATTTCAATAGTTACTAAACCTTTCAAATTTGAAGGAAGAAATCGTTTAAAACTCGCTGAAATAGGTCTTGCTGAACTAAAAAAAGAGAGTGATTCTATTGTAGTTATTCCAAATGACAAGTTACTTTCTATTATAGATAGAAAACTTGGACTAAAAGATAGTTTTAAGATAGTAGATAGTGTTTTAGCGCAAGCTGTTAGTGGCACATCTGGAGTTATCTTATCTAGTGGGGACAATGATATAAACCTTGACTTTGCCGACTTACAAACTGTTATGAGCCATAAAGGTATGGCACTTATGGGTGTTGGTGAGCATGAAGGTGAAAACGCAGCTTATGAAGCCATAAAAGCAGCTATAGAGTCTCCACTTCTTGATAATATGTCTATAAATGGAGCAATGGGTGTTTTAGTTCACTTTAAAATGCACCCTAGTTTTTCTATGATAGAACTTGCAGATGCAATGGAAGTAGTTCATGATAGTGCTCATGATGAAGCTGAAGTTATTTGGGGAACTTCTACAGATGAGAGTATTCCTGAAAACTATATTAAGATTACTATAGTAGCAACAGGTTTTGAAAAAGACTTAAGTAATGACCCTGATTTTGTTCCAGAAACACCAGTTACACAAGCTACTCGTGCAGTTATTCGTCCTAGACTTGTTGTCGGTGGTGAACTAGATGGTGATTACTTAGATATACCTGCTTACATGAGACAACAACAAGACTAAAATTGTCCCAATTTACTAAAATCATGAAGTCCAAATCACTCCTTGGTCTTCGTGAAACTTCTTCACTTAAAGAAATCAAAAACAAATATAAAAGGCTTATGAAGAAATGGCATCCTGACAAGCATAAGGATGATTCAGATAAGGCAACAAAAGTGTCTTCCCAAATCAACGAAGCGTATGAAATTATTATGGATTACTGCAACAATTATGAGTACTCATTTGAAGAAGATAGTATCAAAAAAAGAACTTATTCACCTTCAGAATGGTGGGATGAAAAATTTGGTGATAGATAAGTACCTAATCAATCTTCATAAGCATTAGTCTTCTAATAAAGAGAACAGCTAAAGAGACAGCGAGAAGTTTAAAATCTATCTCAGCAGCTAAGTGGATATTAGTAAATGTGTCACTTTGAGTTGCTTCAGCACCTAAAGCCTGCATAGCTAAGATTCTCGGTGCATAAACAACACTAAACATCAAAGAGGCAAAGACTACTAAACTCGAAGATGCAATGATTACAGAGTCTCGTTTAGCCATTTTATACTGAATAGCTTCATAGATAACTACAAATAGTGCTACAAAATAGAGCCAATAAGAAAATCTATGAAAAATCTCTGCCATTATGATACCAGCATTATAATGATCAATCAATATATTTACAGGTAATTTATCAGTATTAAAAACGACAGGAGCCACAAAAGCACCAAGAACTATAACACCACCAAATGAAGCTGCTAAAACAAACAAATAACTAAAATCTGCATATATATTTCTTTTCAATTTTCTACCTTTAGTGTAAAGCCTCTATCAAAGTCACTATAATCTTTGTAAAATTTTAAAGCTTTATACTTTTTACCTTTTAAATATTTTGATATTTTATCTTTTTGGTCATAACCCATCTCACAAGTAAACAAGTTAATCTTTCTCTTTAAGACTTCATCAAGAAGTTCTTTTATAATCTCATCGCCTACTTTTCCACCAAAGAGTGCATTTTGAGGCTCATAAGATAGATTTGATTCTAACTCTAGCCCATCTTCTATATAAGGAGGATTAGATACTAAATAATCCACATTTTCATCAATAGGTTCTAAAAGAGAACCCAAACGCAACTCTATTCTATCTTCTAAAGAAAACTTTTTTATATTTATCTTTGCAATATCGAGTGCATTTTGTGATATATCTACAGCTATAAACTTTGCATTTTTAAACTCAAGAGCCAAGAGTATAGAAATGATACCACTTCCGACACCAACTTCTACAAAAGTTAAGTTATCTTCTTTATCTTTTACTTTCTTCATCACTTCTTCTATAAGAAGTTCTGTTTCAGGACGAGGGATTAAAGCACCTTTATCTATATAGAACTCTTTAGAGTAAAAACTCACTCTGTTTGTAATATACTCTAATGGTTCATTATTCGCTCTGCGCTTAACCCAATCAAACAGCTCTTTAGTATCTTTTATAACTTCATTTTTATGGCTCATAAGCCACAACTCATCTACATCCAAAAAAGCCATAACAAGAAGTTGTGCCTCTCTAGCTGCTCTTGGTATAAGTGGATGAAGAGTTTTACTTATCTCTTTTAAAACATCTTTAACTATAAAACTGCTTCGCATTTTCCCTCTAATGAGATATTGTCCGTATCACCTAGATCAACACCAAGCTCTTTAAGTCTCTCTAAAACAGGAGGATGAGTGTAGTGAAAAAAGATATACAAAGGATGTGACAATGGAAAACTTTTGTTCTCAGTAACTAACTTTTTAAGTGCATTAGCAAGTTCAATCCCACCAGCAGCACCACCAAGTTCACTGCCCATTTTATCTGCTGCGTATTCATTACCTCTACTAACTATCCCCATGATTGGCATCATGACAAATCCTAAAACAGGCATCAATAACATTAACAATATCATCATGACATAAGGCTCTTGGCTTATACCCATTTCCAAATATAAAGAGTCTGGTAAGTTACCAAAAATCGCAAACATTGCAAATAACATTCCACCCATAAGTGCGATATTTTTGTAAATATCTCCATGAGCAAAATGCCCTAGTTCATGACCTAAAACGGCTAAAAGCTCTTTTGTTGATAGTTTTTCTATCAAAGTATCAAAGAGTACAACTCTTTTTGCCTTACCAAAACCACCAAAATAAGCATTTAATCTTGCATCTCGTTTACTAGCATCACTAACAAAAACACCACTGCTTACAAAGCCTGTTTTATCCATAAGAGTTTTTATCTCGCTATCTAATTCTTCATCTTGCAGTGGTGTTAGTTTATCAAAAAACATCGCACGAAATGCAGGGTAAAGCATATTTATCAAGATAACAACAGCAAAGATAAATACAAAACTCCATAACCACCATAAAGTAAAGTTAGTGATAATCTCATATATGCCCCAAACAACTAAAGAGCCTAAAACGATAGTCATGACAAAAGAGATAAGAGTATCTTTAATCCATTGTCCTAAAGTTGACTTGTTAAATCCAAATTTTTCATCTAACACAAACTTTTCATAATAAGAAAAAGGAAGAGATATGATAGAATTGATAACAATAAAACTCATAACAATAGTTATGTTAGCCAGTACATCATCTAAAAAATAAAATTTTGACTGTAAAAGTTTTATACCTAAATCAATCCAAACTATAAATAAAAGGTAATCTACAAAAGAGTTTATAATTGAAAGTTTTTCTTTTGCCACAGAATAATTTCCTGCTTTTAAAAAGTCACTTTGAGTCAATAAAACTGCAGATTTTCTTTTTGCTACATTTATATAGCCTATTTGCATTACACTTGTATATATGGAAATCAGTACATAAAAAGAGTACACGCCTACTATTGTCATTAACATATCATTACCTTTATAAAAATTCTTATTATTTTATCATTCTAAATTATTTTAAAGGCATATATTTTACACTATCTTCAGCTTTTATGCTATCTTTAACACTTCCATAAGCATTTGCGACATAAACATATATTATACTCATTAATATACCTCCGATTATAACAGCCCAAACAACTCTTTTTTTATTACCTTTGAGTTCATTATAATCGCTTATATCTTCTAATTCTGGTTCACCCATAATATGCTCCTTCAAGTTTTAGATGTAGCATTATAACTCATACTTAATTTAATTATCAATAATAAATAAATTAAAGTGATGCTTTAAGTATAAGTTATATATTATTTTATCGTCAAATTAGAATGAATCAACTAGGACAAGACTCTATCTCACCCATATCTATGTTTGAGCCACCACCACTAATCATCTCTTCATTTTCACGAATAATTTTTCCATTATGTGTGATAGAGTAAGTAATCCTTGTAGTATCTCTTATAGTATTTACGGTTGAACAGTAGGTCTCAAGTGAAGCCATAACCCAACGAGCCGCCATAGTGTCATCAGCGTCAGAGTTGAACTTATAATCTAAACGAAAAGAGTTAAATTTACGAGGATGGTCGTCATTTCTTACCACTTCACCATCTACTACCAAATCAGTAACGGTTTTATCTTGATTTTTAGGGATGACAATAATATCTGAAGTAGTACAAGCAATAAGACCTGCTAAAAAATATTCTATAGGTGAGATAACAGGACAATCAATAATAAAACTACTCTTTGCAGTTTTTGCCTCAAATTTCATTCCCTCTTGGTGTGATATTGTTACTTTCATGTTATCTGTTTTCTCCTAAATAATTTTTAAAATACTGTAGTTGTTCTACAGTTCTAGTTGTTGCAGTTCCACCCTCTGATGTTCTTGCATTCATGGAGTGACGAAGTCCTAAAAATTCTAAAACATCTTCACCTATTCTATCATCAATCTCTTTGAGATATTTTAAATCCATCTTGGACAAATCAACATTTAACTCTTCACCTTTTGAAACAGCACGACCTGTTATAAAATGAGCTTCACGGAATGGAATATCGCATTTTTCTACGAGATAATCAGCCAAATCAGTAGCACTTAAATGCCCTATAGCACATGCTGACTCCATATTGTGAGATTTTACTTCCATAGTTTTTATAGATTCTTTTAAAATCTCCAAAGAAATCTCAGCAGTCTCTATGGCATCAAAAACACCCTCTTTATCTTCTTGCGTATCTTTGTTGTAAGCTAAAGGAAGACCTTTCATGACAGTTAAAAGTCCCATAAGTGAACCATAAACGCGACCTGTTTTTCCACGAAGTAGTTCTGGAACATCAGGATTTTTCTTTTGTGGCATGATTGAACTACCTGTTGAGTATTCATCACTAAGTTCCACAAAACCAAACTCATAAGATGACCACATAACAAGCTCTTCACTTAGTCTTGATATATGCATCATCATAGTAGATATATTGAACAAAATCTCTAAGGCAAAATCTCTATCACTTACAGTGTCCAAACAGTTTACGCTTACACTATCAAAGCCTAAAAGGTCTGCAGTTACGCTTCTATCAACATTATGTGGTGTTCCAGCTAAAGCAGCACAGCCCAAAGGAGATACATTATTACGCTCTGCAGAGCTATCAAAACGCTCTATATCTCGTTTAAACATAGATAGATAAGCACTTAAATGAAAAGCAAAGTTTATCGGTTGAGCATGTTGAAGGTGAGTCATACCAGGGATAAGTGTTTGTGTATGTTTATCAGCTACAACAATTATCTCTTGCATTAAAAGTCTAACTATCTCAACTATTTCGCTATTTTTTCTTATAACGAAGCGACGAAAATCAACTGCTACTTGGTCATTTCTACTTCTTGCAGTATGAAGTTTTTTTCCAGCATCACCGATAATAGCGGTTAATCTCTTTTCAATGCCCATATGTAAATCTTCATCTGATATTTTCCACTCAAATTCACCTGATTCTATCTCAGACATAACTTGGTTTAATCCATCAGTAATCTCGATTAATTCTTGAGATGTTAATATCCCCTGTTTTTCAAGCATAGTTGCATGTGCTAAAGAACCTTCAATATCTTCACGATATAGTTTTCTATCATACATTATTGATGCATTAAATTCATCTAAAAGAGAAGAAGCACTCGCACTAAAGCGACCTGACCACATTTTGTCCATAAAATTATCCTTATAATAGTTTAAGCAAGTTGAAATTTATTGTATAGAGAATCATCTAAGTCCCAAATACCTCGAGACTTTAAAGACTCAACAACACTTAGAGTACAATCAACATCATCAGGCCACTCTCTAGTGAAACCATCGACAGATGTCTTGTTCGTTCCATCTATACCAACCATCAAATCATTAACAAAAACATCTCTTTGTGCGTCCATGTTGTTTGTTACTCTCCAGATTAGCATATATGGATTTGTAATATCATTTTTATATTCATCTACAAAAACTACAATTTTTAACTTATCTTTAATAGAATCTAAACAATTAAAAGACTCTTTTACTGTTTTTGTTTTTTTAACACTTATAACTGTAATAGGGTTTTTTGTATGTCTCATAAACTGTTTCAAATCAACTACATCTAAAATCAGATTTTTAACTTCTACTAACAAATCAGAATCATTTGATAAAATTGGTTCATCAAGTTTATATGATACTGTTGCATCTATACCCAACTTTCCACCAACTAAACTCTCAGGAGAAGAGTGATCAAGTGCATCTAAGATACCTTCTGTTATAAACATTGATTTAGGATGAAATCTATTTAAAATATATGTAACAAATGACTCATAATTATCAAGTTTTGGTGAAGACTCATCAGCAAATATAGCATGTTTTACAAAGCTCATCTGTCCTGCACCCCAAAAAGCGTGCATAAACTGTTTTGCATGACCCTTATAAAGTGGTTGCATTTTTGCTAAGATAAGGTTATGAAAACCTGCATTTTCAGGCATATGATAGTCAATCAAATCAGGAACAGTTGTTTTTAAAAGAGGGAAAAATATCTTTCCAGTCGCCCAACCCATATACTTATCTTCTAAAGGTGGTTTTCCAACAACAGTTGCTAGATAAGTTCTTTTTTTCTGCATTGTTATCGCTGATACTTCCATGACAGGGTAAAGTTCTTCTAAAGTATAGTAACCAGTATGATCACCAAAAGGTCCTTCAGTTTTCAAAGCATCAGTATCTACCCAACCCTCTATAACATAATCAACATCTTTAGGGATATAGAGTGGAGTTGTTAGAGACTTTACAAGTTGTGCAGGTTTTTTAGTTATTAGTCCGTACATTAAAAGCTCATTTACTCCATAAGGAAGAGGTGCTGTTGCACACCAAGTATATAATGGGTCTCCACCTATAGCGATACTTACAGGCATTTTCTTTCCTGCTTTTTGGTACTGGTCAAAAAAGTGAGAACTATCTTTATGAATCTGCCAGTGCATTCCAAGATGATTTTTATCATAAACTTGAAGTCTATACATTCCAAGATTTACCATCTCTCCATCAAGACTTTGTGTATAAACTTGTCCCATAGTTATAAATGGACCACCATCTTGCTCCCATGTAGTTAAAATAGGGAGTTTATAAAGGTCTATATCTTTATCTAAATGCTTTACCTCTTGACATTTTCCTTCACCTTCAAGTCGCTTGGGAAATATATTTTTCAAAGAAAAAAGCTCTTTAGCCATTGATAGTTTATCCATAAAACTAGCAGGTGGTTTCATGTGAAGAAGTTTTGTTATCTCATCTGCAACTGATTCAATGGATCTTCCAAAAAGTAGTTCACAGCGTTTGTATGAACCAAAAACATTCATCAAAACACTCTCTTGAAATCTAGTTCCACTTTTTTTATCGACTACATTTGTAAAAAGAAGAGCCTTGCCACCATCTCTCTTTTTTACTTCTGCATACGCTAAGTGTGGAATCTCAAGATAAATATCAACCTCGCTTTCTATAACTCTTAGTTCACTGTTTTTTTTTAAAAGGTTTATTGTTTTTTGCATTAATTTAGCTTCTTATATTCTTTGTGGCATTTCATCTTTAAATGCTACTGCCTCTGCATCTTTAAGAAGTTTTAATGCACCATCATCTATCATCTTTTGTGCAAGAGTTGAACCTAAGCTTAAAGACTCTTCAGCCTTTGCAGTCACTTTCTCTGCACTTATATTTGTACCATCAGGAAACCCAATCATAGTTCTAAAAGTGACTATTCCATCTTCTAAAACTGCATTACAAGCAACTGGTGCTGAACATCCTGCACCTATTTTAGAGATAAAATCTCGCTCTATTTGAGTACATAGATATGTATCCTCATCTTTAAGAGTGTTTGCAATCTCTAACAACTTTTTATTACCACTAACTATCTCTATACCAAGAGCAGCTTGTCCCATTGGAGGTATCATCATATCGAGTGAGAGTTTTTGAGTAAATGGAATATCTTTTAGCAAATCAAGTCTATTAAGACCAATCCAAGCTAAGATAATAGCATCATACTGTCCCTCTTTTAACTTTCTAAGTCTAGTGTTTACATTTCCTCTTAAATCTTTTACTTTTAAGTCTGGGCGTTGTTTTAGAAGTTGCATTCTTCTTCTTAAACTTGTTGTTCCTACAACTGCACCCTCTGGTAACTCTTCAAGTGATTTATATTTATGTGATAAAAACACATCACTTTGATCTTGTCTCTTAGTTACAGCAACAAGTTCTAAACCATCAGGAATATATGTCGGAACATCTTTGAGACTATGCACAGCCATATCTGCATTTCCTGCTAACATCTCATCTTCAAGTTCTTTAGTAAAATGACCCTTTCCACCGATAAGAGCTAAAGGCTTATCAAGCACTTTATCCCCATTACTAACAATCTTGTTTAACTCTACAGTTATCTCTGGAAAACTACTCTCAACTCTTCTCTTTATATGGTAAGCTTGCCAAAGTGCAAGGTCTGAAACACGAGTTGCTATTGTTAATTTTGTCATATACTATTTTACCTCTTTGTATTTATTCTTTGTTCTATCATTAACACCATCTAAATATACAGTAGGTGTTCCTCCAACCATAATATCATTTGCTACATTTAAGTCATACTTTAACTCTTTTAGAACTGCCTTTGATTTTAAATCTTTTTTTGTTATATGAGTTCCTTCTGCCTTATTAAATGCAACAAGTATCTTTTTAATATCTCTCTCTCGTGGATTTACTTTTATATTATATAGTTTAAGAACAACATCTTTTACACCTTGAAGTTTTGCAGCTAAAGCTGCCTTAACTATAGGAACAGATGCAGGATGAAGACGATCTAGTGGAAAATGATAATAATAAACAGCAAACTTTTGAGGGTATTTTTTCATCTCTTTAATCGCACCAGGGACATATTTTCTACAAAATGGACAAAGTGGGTCTGAAAAGATAGCAATCTTATGTTTTGCATTTGCATTTCCGTAGATTAGGTTCTCTTTTCTATAATATTTATCTTTAAACTTTGGTTTCACCATCTCTGTATAACTTTGTCCACTTTGCATATCTGTTAAATCTTTAGTTATAACATGACCATTAGAAAACCAAATCATTTTTTGTTTTATAACACTTTTTTGTTTATTTTTTAACTTTGCGTTTATATCTATTATATAAGCATCCCAGCCTTTTAAATTTTTAAGTGGGACAATATCTTCAACATTTACCGATACAGAACTTAGTCTTGGGTTTTCTTCAAATTTATCACTTAAAAAATCTTCTATTTTATCGCCAGTAGCATTAGCATATAAAAAACTACTTAATAGGAGTGTGCTCACTAATAATTTCAACATCAATAACATCTGAATCCTTTTGTTTTATATTTGTATCATAACCATCGAACTGTGGTTTACAATTACCTGATTTTACATTATAACGGTTAACAATCATACTCGTAACTACACCAAACTGCATAAGCAGACCTAAAATATCTGTTAAGAAACCTGGAAGTATAAGTAGGATAGCACCAAAAAGTGTAAATAAGTTTAGTCTTTGAAACTGTTCTAGGTCTATGCAACTATAAGAGACAGCAGTCATATTTTCAACAAGTGTTTTTCTGAAATTTACTAAGATAGAAATCCCTATAAATGCACTAAACATTATCTCAATAAAAGTAGCAAGTCCACCTATCGCAGATGAAATATTAACAGATACTATTACCTCTAAAAACAGATAAACTAAAAAATATATCATTTAGATAAGTTCCATTATCTTCTCATAAATATCATCAACACTAACTGATATTTTCTCTTTGCTAACTCTATCATAAATCTGAACTAAACCATTTTTCAGCTCTTTACCAATGATAATCGTATATGGAAAACCAATAAGTTCAGCATCTTTCATTTTAAAACCAAATCTCTCTTTTCTATCATCCAACATAACTTCTACACTAGCATTTTGTAGTTTCTCGTATAGCTCTTCGCCTAAATTAACTTGTTCTTCATCTTTTATGTTAGAGATCATGATATTAACCATATATGGTGCTGTGGCTTTTGTCCAAACACAACCATACTCATCATGATGCTGTTCTATCACAGAAGCTACAAGACGAGAAACACCCATACCATATGTACCCATGATAAAAGGTTGTGCTTTTCCATTTTCATCCAAATACTCTGCCTTTAAAGCCTCTGAGTAAGTTGTTCCAAGTTTGAAAATATGCCCTACTTCTATCCCTTTTGTAAAACTAAGTATTCCATCGCAATTTGGACAAGTATCGCCCTCATTTACTTCTGCAATATCTGAAAAATAAGCAACATCTTCTAAAACTTTCAGATCAACTCCAACAAAATGATAATCAAGTTCGTTTGCTCCACAAACCATATTTTGTGCATTTTTAAGGTTGCAGTCTATAACATGTTTTGCTTTATCTTGGTCTAATGGACCTATAAAACCAGGGACAATTCCAAGCTCTGAGAGTTCTTCTTCACTTACATCAACTATTTCTAAAGCTTCAGTTGCATTTATAGCTTTTACTTCTTGTAAATTATCACTTCCACGAAGAAAGAAAAGAACAATCTCGCTATCATCATCATATACAACTCTTTTAGCTACACATTTGACAGTATAATATGGGTCTATTTTCAAAAACTCTGCTAATTTATCTATACTTTTTACATCTGGTGTTAAAAACTTATTAAACTCAGCTTCAGGAGCTTCTGGAATATTTACAGGAAATGAACGAGTAGCAGCTTCAATATTTGCTCCGTACTCACATTTTGAACATATTGCAATCGTATCTTCACCACTATCAGCTATAACCATAAGCTCTTTAGAACCACTTCCACCAATAGCCCCACTATCAGCTTCAACTACACGAAACTCTAAACCTAAACGATTTAAAATCCTTTTATATGCAGCTTCCATAGCATCAAACTCTCTATCTAAGTCCTCTACTGAAGAGTGAAATGAGTAACCATCTTTCATGATAAACTCACGCCCACGCATCAAACCAAAACGAGGTCTAGCTTCATCACGAAATTTTGTTTTCATCTGGTAAAGGTTTAGAGGAAGATTTTTATAGCTAGTAACACGGTTACGAACCATATCAACCATCATCTCTTCATGAGTAGGTCCTAAAACAAAGGGATTCTCTTTTCTATCTTTAAAACGGAGTAACTCTTTTCCAAACTTTTCAATTCTTCCAGACTCTGCCCACAGGTCAGCTGGTGTTACAAAAGAGAGTTCAACCTCTTGCGCCCCAACTTTGCTCATCTCTTCATTTATAATATTTTCTATCTTTTTGATAACTCGTTTTGCTAAAGGCATATAGTTATATAACCCACTAGCAACTTGAGATATAAATCCAGCACGAGAAAGGTAGATGTGACTTGCTAGTGTTGCATCAGAAGATGCTTCTTTAGTGGTTGGTATAAAGGCTCTACTTCGTCTCATTTATGTTTACTCTCTTTTCTTTAATTATAGAACTCATAGCTCCATTTATAAGTTCTGATTTAAAATCATCAGAACTACTTCTTATATTTTCTGTAATATCATGTAAAAATCTTTTTAAACTCTGCTCACACATCTTTTTAGCTTCATCTTCATACTCTTTTGGGATATATCCACTATTTATAGCACGACTACTCTCTTCTTTAGCAGCTTCATTTGCTTTTAGATAAATCTCTTTTATAGTTGGCTCTATGTCTTGCGCACTTAACCAGTCAAAAAACTCAACAACACCACGGCCAACAATACCATGAGCAGAGCGAGCAGCTTCTTCTCTAAATTCTAAGTTTTCATCAACTGTATTTTTTAAATCGTCTATCACAAAAAGATTGATTTTATCATCCATACTGCAACTAATATCACGGGGGATAGCTAAGTCAAACCAATATCTACTAAAAGCACATGGCTTTACAATTTCATCTGTAATAATCGGTTCAGAAGATGAAGTTGCAGTAAAAAGTATCTCAAAATCATTAATAACATGCTTTAACTGTGCAAATGGAAGTGTCTTTGTGCAACACTCTATTGCAAGTTTATCTGCTTTATGCTGAGTTCTATTTACTATATAAACATCCACACCTGCACCTATCAAATGCTTGGCAGTTATTTCTGACATCTCACCAACACCGATTACAAGTGCTTTTTTGCCTTTTAAATCATCTACTAATGATTTCAGTTTAGAGACAGAAACACTTGCCATTGAAACAGGTTTTGAAGATATTTCAGTAGTATTTCTAACTTTTGCAGCATATGAAAAAGCATTTTTCATAGCTCTTGCCAATTTTTTGCCACAGTAGTGATTGTCATAAGCAAATCTAAAGGCATCTTTAAGCTGACCAACAATCTGCGTTTCACCTAAAACCATAGAGTCTAAAGATGCGGCTACACTAAAGAGATGGTGAATTGCTGTACTATCATCAAATATATCAGCATATTTTCTTAACTCTTTGACATCTAGTCCTGCACGATTTGAGAGTAGATTAAAGATATAATCACTAGCCTTTTCAACATCTGTACAGTTTGCCATTACTTCTATTCTATTACAGGTAGAGATAAGTATTGCTCCAGCAATATTTTCACTTTTAAGCAGACCTTTTAAACAAGCATGTTTCTCTTTATCATCACCATAAGACAATTTTTCTCTTACTTCTAAGGTGGAATTTTTATGTGTAAAACTTATATTTAAATAGTGCATTAATAACTTCTTTTTATCATAGTATCTAAAATAGAAACAAGCTCAACATCACCACTTAAAGCATCTCTTGCTTCATCTGATAACCTTTGTGCTTCTTTAAAAGATTTTTCAACACACAAGTATTGGGTCATCTTCTCTTGTATCCATTTTATTTCATCTTCTTTTATCTCCTTTGCATGTAAAGAGACAAGTCTTTTTTTATCTTCTTCATTTAGTTCTTCATAAAGATATATATATGGAAGGGTACATTTGCCCTCTACAAAGTCATTCATAGCAGGTTTTCCGAGTGTTTTTTCATCTGATGTTATATCTAAAATATCGTCTATTATTTGAAATGAGAGACCCAAGTTTCGCCCATAAAGAGCATGTTTATTTGCATCTTTACCAACTAAAAGTGCAGCAGATGCAGAAGCAGCTTCGATAAGGGTTGCTGTTTTAAGATATAGCATATCAAGATACTTATTTTCATCACTGTTAAATGTTTCAGCCATCTTAACATCCATCATCTCACCCTTACTTAGAGCAGTTACTGAGGATGATATAGTTTTTGCAATGTTTTTATCAAACTCAACTAGCTCTGTAAAAGCTTTTGAGTAAAGAATATCGCCTAGCATAACAGCTGTTTTACTGCCGTCACTTGCATTTACAGATACTGCACCTCTTCTTGTGAGAGCTTCATCTATAACATCATCATGAAGCAGTGATGCCCCATGAATAAGCTCGACAATAGCAGCTAAGAGAGGTGCTTTTTCATGAGAGTCTGCTATCTTTAAAATCAACTTTGCGCGTAATCTTTTGCCACCACTAAGCATATCAAAAAGACGAGTAACTTCATCATAATCACACTCACGAACTAATCTGGTAATCTCTTTTTCTACTCTTTGCATTTTCTCACTTTAACTGTTTTTTAGATATTTTACTTCTACTTGATTTTTATCATCAGATAAAAACAGATCAAACTCAGCTTTTTTTTTCTTAAAATCAAACTTCTTAAACTTTACTAAAAAATAAGGCGCATTAAATACATCTGCACCACTTGGTTTTAACTTTACTCTAAAACTCTGATTTTGATAGTTCAGATACAATATATTTTGATAGACAATTGTATCATAAGAATGGTCAATCACAAGACCACCATTAACAAATAGTGTCCATCTAAACGAAAAAAGTTTTTTCTTTGAGCCATATTTTACAAGAATATTCTTTTTTTCATCTTTTTTTAAAGATATTTTTTTAATAACTACTAAATCACTTGCATATATTGAGTTATTTAATAGTAAAAATATAAAAAAAATCTGTAAAAAAGCTCTCAATACTTTTATTCGCTTTGAGAGAGAATACTACCCATCAGCTCTATAAAAAGACTTTTAGCCTTATCATCACTATCTCCAAGATGATTTGCATCATAGCTCTTTACTGCTTCGTCTATATCTTCTCCCACATACTCTTCTAACATTAACTCCATTGTAGCTGATTTTGTTATGAAGTTTACTAACTCTTGTCTAACTATGTCATTATTTGCATTAAATATAACATCCATCAATCTTGACTGTGGTGACCCTGAGAAGATATCATCTTCATCTTCAAATAGTGCGGCATATTTGCTCATCTTTTTCCTTTTTATTATAAAAATTTAAGTATCTCTTTTTCTATATCTTCTTTATTTATGATAGTTTTTTGTGTAATTTCTTTGTTAAATAGCTCTTTAATCATATCAGGAATATCAAGCCCTGCAACCTCAGATATAGACTTAAGAGCTTCTTGGTCTTGTGCATCAACTTCTCCTGTTAAAGCATTTGCAATAACTGGTGAGAACTTAGTCCACTCTGCTGTTGAGTAAGCAATAGTTTTAATATCTGCCTTGCAACAAGTTTCGTATGATTTCATACAAGTTGCAGTATGTGGATCCATAAGATACCCATCATTGTTAAACGAATCTTTTATATATTTTTTACCCTCATCGCCACTACAAAAATCGGCATCGAAAGATTGCTGAAGTAACTTCAACTCATCTCTAGTCAATTCATAAGCACTATTTACTTCCAAATCATTCATCAATTCTCTTGTTCTTTTTGAACCAAAAAGGTCAAAAAGGATTCTCTCTACATTTGATGATTTTAGTATATCCATAGCTGGTGAAGTTGTTCCTACTACTTCACAATCTCTAAGGTCATATTTACCAGTTTTGATAAGTTTTGTTAAAATATTATTCTCATTTGATGATATGATAATCTTCTCAACAGGAAGTCCCATTTTCCAAGCATAGTATCCACCAAGTGCATTACCAAAGTTTCCACTAGGAACATTAAGATATACTTTTTCACCCATACCTATAGCATCTTGACGAACTAACTCTAAGTAACTATGTATATGGTAAATTATTTGAAAAATAATGCGACCAAAATTCACTGAGTTTGCAGCTGAAAGGGATACATTTTTTGCTTGTAAAGCAGATTTAAAATCATCACTTGCTAAAAGATGTTTAAGTGCATTTTGAGCATCATCAAAAACACCATGAATACCGATTACTTTTAAGTTTTTAGCATCTTCTGTGACCATTTGCAAGCGTTGAACATCACTTGTTCCACCATCAGGGTAAAGACAAGCAACTTGAACATTAGCACGGTTTTTAAAAGTCTCTAAGGCCGCTGGACCAGTATCTCCACTTGTAGCGGCTAAGATAAGATAGTTTTCATCTTTCTTTTGTGCTATAGAAGATAAAACAACTCCAAATGGTTGAAGTGCCATATCTTTAAAAGCACGAGTAGGTCCAT
>JALTUB010000038.1:1917-8817 GCA_027047745.1 Sulfurimonas sp. | reverse complement strand
TTGATGATATAGATATAGATACTCTTGTAGGAATTGGTGGAACATTTAGAGCAATATCAAGTGCTATTATGGATAGTAGCCAATATCCTCTTAACAAAATTCATGCATATCAATACTCTGCAAAAACATTTAAAAAGTTTATCTCACAAACTTTAAATGCAAATGAAGCTGAGCTTAAACAACTAGGTATAAAAAGCAATAGATTTGATGTTATAAAGCCAGGGGTACTTATACTTCAAAGGGTAGTAGAAAAATTATCTCTAAAGAACATCATGACAAGTGGTGTTGGAGTTAGAGAGGGTGTTTATCTAAGCGATTTACTTCGTAACTCTAAGCATAAGTTTCCACATAACTACAACACATCAGTTAAACACATCATAGACTCTCACATACCAGATAAAACTTTCTCAAATAACTTGAACTTACTATCTAAAAGAGTGTTTGATTTAACTTATGAGTATCTTGGTATAAACAAAAACTATAGATATGAACTAGCCTTAGCAGCTAAACTCTACCCTGCTGGTACAAGTGTACATTTTTACTCCCAAAATAAACACACATACTATCTTATTCAAAGTGCTTTAGAGTATGGCTTCACACATCATAGTATTACTCTCATAGCCACTTTAACAAAGTATGCTAAAGATAAGCTACCTGCTTCATCACATCTTAAAAAGTACAAAGAACTTCTTCCAGATGAAAATACTACAAACGCTTTGAGTTATATACTATCGCTTAGCATAGCTTTACTAAGTCATAGACCTAGAAATATTGACTTTGATTTAAAATTTGTGGATGGAAAACTTTTCGTAGAATCAAATAATAACTTATACTTAAGCAGAGATGCAGTTAATAAAATCAACTGCAATCAAACTATTAAGATAAAGTTTTAAAATCTCTGTCCCATTGTAAATTCAAAGACAGATGTTTTATCACTAGGTTGTTGACCAATAGGTCTTGCAAACATAAGTTGGATAGGTCCAACTGGTGAAAACCACTCTATACCTGCACCATAACCAGCACGAGATATATTATTGTTTACTACATTTGCTGTAACATTATCTGCAATATAACCCCAATCCAAGAAAGTAACTACACGCATCTTTGCCTTAGGAATAAGAGGCAAACTAAGTTCTACACTATTTGAAAATGTAGTACTACCACCTATCCTTCTAACTCTTTGACCTTTATAGGTATCATAACCATTTGCGTATAATTCCATAGGAGATAAAGAGTATGATTGATAACCTCTTACACTGCCAATACCACCCATATAAAATTTTTCAGCCAAAGGAATATACCCATCGTTAATAAGGTTATAAAATCTAGCTTTATATCTAAAAATAGCATCAAAGCCTATATAATCTTTAAGACCTTTATATACACCTAGGTTTGTTTTTGCTTTTAAAAACTTAGCTTTTCCACCAACTCCTGCTTGTTCTAAACTTTGAGAGAGTTCAAAACCCTCACGAGGTAGATAAAAGTCATCTGTACTATCCCACTTAACGCTAGTAGTGATGGAACTTTTATCGTAAGAATCAAAAAACTGATTTGTATATTGAATCGTGTTAGGGACATTAGTATAACTATTTTTAGAATAACTATACCCTAGAAACCCAGTTATATGTCTAGTAAATCTATGCCCTGTACCAACAGAGAGTCCATCACTGTTAGTAGTATAATCAATATAATCATACGATGAATGAAAAATAGAAAAATTACCACTATAATCACTATCATTTAGTCTTGGATTTGATATACTAAAAGAGAAATTTTTTGATGTTTGTGATTTCTCAGCTTTAACACCTACACTTATACCAGAACCAAAAACATTTCTATCATTTACTCCGATACTAACCAAAAGTCCACCATAACTACCATATCCACCACCAAGTTGAATATTTCCAGTTGCTGCTTCTTTTACCTTAACAATCAAATCCATTGTGGAATTATTTATACGCTTCTCTTCTATAGTATTGCTATCAAAAAAGCCTAAGCGACCCAGTGAGTTTCTTGAGTCTTTAAGGTCAGTTAGTGAGTACATATCCCCAGGTCCTAGATAGAGCTCACGACGAATAACTCTATCTAGTGTTCTGTTGTTGCCTGAAATAATCACATTTCTTATCTTTACTTTTGAACCTGGCATCACTTTAAAAATAACTTCTACTGTATGATTTTTCTTATCTTTTTTAAGGTCAGGCACAACCTGTGCAAAAGCGTAACTTTTATCAGCTATAAGAGTCTTAATCTTATCAGCATCATTGCGAAATTTTTTGATGTCAAATATCTTACCTTTTTCAAGAGTAACAACACCTCTCAACTCTTCATCTTTTGCAACTTTTTTAACTTGGTGAATAATTATTTTACTAATAGTATATGGTTCACCCTCTGATATTTGATAACTCATGTCAGCAGTATAACTATCGAAATTTACTCTTACAAATGGTTTATCTACTTTTGAGTCTAAGTAACCATGTTGCATATAAAAGTCACGAATCCTAAGGTTGTCATAATCTAGGTCTTTTAGTTTCAATTTACCACTATTTCTTCCCCAAAACCAGCCCATAAATTCATGTTCTTTATTTGCGATAACTTCATTAAAATCATCACTATTTAGGTTTTTTACACCAGTATATCTAAGTTTTTCAATGATTATCTCTTCACCTACATTAACAACAAAAGTAACCTTGATACTACCATTATCTAAGTGCTTTGTTTCCACCTCAACTACACTATCAATTTTACCCTTTTGGGTTATAGCTTGTATGATTCTTTTTTTAGCTGCTTCTATCTTCTTTTCATCATAGAGTGTACCTTTTTTGATTCGGACGACACTAGACATAATCTCTTCATCATCATCTTTCCAGCCTTTAAGTTCTACTTTAGAAATCATCTCTTTTTCTATAAAGTTAAAATCTAAGTTACCTGATTTGAAACTAACCCAAATATCTTTAAAGTAGCCCTGTTTAAAGTATTTTTTAATAGCTTTATCAATCATTTTAGTATCAACATCGTCACCTACTTCAAAAGGTAACATTCTTAATGCAACAGGTTCAGAGATATGAACTAGATTTTTAAAATGTATTGATTTTATAACTTCTGCTGATAGAGTCGTGGTTAGTAGGGCGATAAATATAGCTAAAATAAATCTCATTAATTTTCCATGTGTATAAAGTAAGAAAGATTTTACCCACTATGAGGTTAATATTAGGTAAATTGAAAGATAAAGATTATAATAATTTACTTAACTATGCACACTTAGGGCAAGTACCATTAAATACTATACTGCTTGTTTGTAGCTTAAAGTGACTTACTTGTGTTGCAGCATCAAATAAAGCAGTCGTATCAATATCTACATCTACTATTTCACCACATTTTGAACAGACAACATGAGAGTGTGCTTTTTTGATAAGTTCATAAACATTTTTTTTATTTGGTATTTGAACTTCAGCTAAAAAATCTTTTTCAGTCATGATATGGATATTTTTATATATCGTTGCAAGGGATAAAGATGGAAATTTATCAACTAACAACTTATAAAGTTCATCAATATTAAGATGTCCATATTTAGATAGCAAATTAATTATCTCCAATCTTTGTGGAGTTGCAGCTAACTTTTTCCCTTTTAATATCGCAATATAATTCATAATCAACACCTCTTTTAAATTATAGAATTATATTATAGTTATACTTTAAAATAAATCATTATCTTAAAATAATAATTATCTTTTATCTTTCTAGCTCATTTTCCATTTAACAACTTTCTTATCTAATATTTTTCCTTAAAACCAAAATCTCGACTTAATGAAATATCCAGAAACTAAAAGAGCACTTACATTCAGTACAGAAATATTTAATTATTCCTCTTCTATTTCCTTGTTTGACCCCATACTACCGAGTCAAAATTTACAAATAAAACTATAAGTCATAAATAGATTTTAATCTACAATATTTTCTCTTGTCCTAACCTATAAAGAGCAAAATCATACTTCAATGGGTCATTTTTATCAAAAGTTTTTAGTGTATTAGTCAATTCTATGGCAGCTTGTAGGTCATAAGTTTTTCGTTTTAGCAGACCTAAACGAAGTCCTACATTAAAAGTATGTGTATCTAGTGGCATTATCAAGTCAGCTTTGTTTACCATACTCCACAAGCCCATGTCAATATTATCACTTCTTACCATCCAACGAAGAAACATCATCCATCTTTTAAGAGCTCCTGCACCTTTTGTTTTTGTAGTTACTTTTCCTGTTAAAAAGTTATATCCTCGTGAAGTATATGGATGCAGAAGATGAAGTTTTTTTATAACTGCATTTATACCCTCGATTACACTATTATTTTGCTTATATCCACTCATAAAAACATCTTCCAAAGTGCTTTCTTCATTGAGCTTTTTTAAGGCTATAAAGATGGCTATAACATCTTGGCTATTTTGAAATCTATAATAATGATTTTTTAGTGCTTCTTGCATCTCTTTATCGCTTTTATTTAAAAGTGAAAAATCAAGAGAATCTAAAAACTTAACTATCTGTTTTACATTTCCATAAGCAAATAAAGCACAGATAAGTGCAATAGTTGGTTCATTGTATCGTTTTGCAACCAAGATTGGGTCTAACTTATCAACACTCACCTCATCTTTATGATTTCTTTTAAGAACTTCTTCATCTAACCTATTTTTTATATTCACTTTATACACCTAGTCGATATAATTTTTTACGCTCACTAGAACCTGCAATATTTAACTGCTTTCTATATTTTGCTATCGTTCTTCTAACCATTTTTACTTTAAATTTATCTTGGATAAGTTGTAACAACTTCATATCACTAAGTGGTTTTGCTCTACTTTCTTCTTTAATCAGACCAATAAGAAAATCTTTAATAGCCGCATTACTAACATCTTCATCAATAGCAGTTGTAAAAAACTCTTTCATAGCTAAAACACCCCTATCACATGCTATATACTTATTTGCAATAGCACGAGAAATAGTTGAAGGATTGTGTCCAAACTCATCAGCTAAAGTTTTTAAAGTCAAAGGCATAATAGCACCACCCGTAAAAAATTCATACTGATACTCAACTATCATGAGACCTACTTTATAAAGTGTTGCCTTACGCATATCTAGTGCATCTACAAGCGATTTTGCCTCTTTTATCTTTTGAGTTATAAACTCATGTTCAACGGCGTACTCTGTGTCAATATTTATAGTAGGATAGTAAGCATCATTTAGTTTTACTTCTATATTATTATCTTCGTTAAAGTAAATCATCAAGTCTGGGACTATTTGTGCTGATTCTTCTTGATAGTCTATAGCTGGTGGATTTTTAAAACTAGACACTATATGCATAACTTCACCAAAATATTTTTCTTTTGAGTAACTATGTATAGATTCCATATCTTTTATAATTTTAACTGCTAAAGAGTATGCCACATCACTTATGTCAGAACTATCAAGCTGAAACAAAAAAGACTCTTTTAAGTCTCTAGCACCTATCCCAACTGGTTCAACATGAGCAAAACGCAATCTAGTTCTATCAAATGCCTCAAGAGCAATATCATGTTTATCACAAAACTCTTTATCTTCACCTTCATAGTATCCATTTTCATCTAAGTTAGCAACTACAAACTGTGCTATCTCTTGGGAAATTGGCGTTGGAAAGAGAGGAGCTTCTAACTGTTCATCCAAAACCTCATAAAGAGTTCTTTTTTGGATTGTAAGTGCTTCTATCTTCTCTGTTCTTGAGTTACTAACAGCACGAGATATGATTTTTCTAGGTATCTTTTTTTCAAAATCTTCTTCATATCCAGACTCAACTTCAACAACAGGATTTGACTCCACAAAAGGAGTCATGGCTTCTCCAAGTTCTGAAAGACTAGAGTGTAGTATAGGTAACCAATTACGAAGAG
The DNA here is from genome assembly GCA_027047745.1 of Sulfurimonas sp. GTDB lineage: Bacteria > Campylobacterota > Campylobacteria > Campylobacterales > Sulfurimonadaceae > Sulfurimonas. Next base: position 2,912 of record JALTUB010000038.1, on the reverse strand, counting down.
TATTGGATAGTTTATGCTTGTTCTCTACTGATTGTCTTTGCCTTAGTGCCGCCATTGATATAAAGCCTTGCTAAAGCTTAAATTCCTCTCCAAGATAGTACTTACGAACATCTGCGTTTTGTCCTATCTCTTCACTTGTTCCACTTGCAAGCAATGAACCAGACTTTATAACATAAGCTCTATCGCAAACAGCTAAAGTCTCTCTAACATTATGGTCTGTAATCAAAACACCAATATCATAAGAAACAAGTTGTTTTATAACATTTTGTATATCCAAAACAGCTATTGGGTCAACACCTGCAAATGGTTCATCTAGCAGAAGAAATTTTGGTTGATTTACGAGGGCTCTAGCTATTTCAACACGACGGCGTTCTCCACCACTCAAACTAATTCCCTTACGATAGCGAATTGGTTCGATATTAAACATATCAAGAAGTTCTAAGATTCTTTTCTCTTGAGCCTCTTTTCCTTTTATAGTAACTTGTGCAGCAACCATTAGGTTATCTTCAACGCTTAAGTCTTTAAAAACAGATGCCTCCTGAGGAAGATAACCTATCCCTTGTATTGCCCTCTCATGAAGTGGTTTATTTGATATATTTTCTTCATCAAAAAATACTTCACCACCAGTAGCTTCTATAAGTCCACATATCATATAAAAAGTTGTAGTTTTTCCTGCTCCATTTGGTCCAAGAAGTCCTACAACCTCGCCACTAGAAACTTCAAGGCTCATCCCTTTAACTATCTCTAAACTTTTTATTCTTTTTTCTAAATCAACTGCTTTTAATGTGTGCATACTATATACTCTCTCGCATTATTATTTTCTATTTTTTCTATATCTATTGTAACTGTATCTATACCTGCATTTACCAACAAATCAACAAGTGCATCATCACCCCACTCTATAAAATGAAGTCCATCTTTTTCTAACTCTTCTAACATTCCTAAAGATAAAAAATGTTCTAGTCCGTGGTTGTAAATATCATAATGAAATATCT
>JALTUB010000038.1:0-1817 GCA_027047745.1 Sulfurimonas sp. | reverse complement strand
CTAACGACCATAGCTGAAGTTGCACCATTTATTTGCAGTGTTTCAAGCATTTTTGGAACAAAAGCTTTATCAAAAACTCCAAGCATTGATTTTTGTACACCTGCTGGATTTGTTAAAGGCCCTAAAATATTAAAGATAGTTTTATCAGGGATACTTTTACGAACTGGCATAATAAACTTCATTGCAGGATGATGATTTTGAGCAAACATAAATGTAAAACCACTCTCCTCTAAGAGTCTTGCACTCTGCTCTATAGACAAATCAAGTCTAACTCCAAGTGCTTCAAACATATCTGCACTTCCACTCTTTGAAGTAACAGAACGACTACCATGTTTTGCTACAGTTGCCCCACATGCAGCAGTTAAAAGTGCTACTGTTGAAGATATATTAAAAGAGCCTATCTTATCTCCACCAGTTCCAACTATATCTATAGCATTCTTTCTTAACTCATCTGATATAGGTAAAGGAAGTGCAAATTTTCTCATAACTTCTGCAGCAGCTGCTATGGTACTTACGCAAGTATGCTCATCCAAAGTCAAACCAACTAAGAATGCTTTCATCTCCTCACTACTCATCTCATTGTTAAAAAGAGATGTAAATTTTGATTTTGCTTCGTCGTACTTCATGAGAGTTCCTTTATGTATTCATGTTGTAGTGATTTTGGTGTTGATTTTGTTGTAGGTATCTTTAAAACCTTATATTTTTTAGGATTTTGAAGATAGTTAATAGTTATCACATCCCCAATATCCACACTTTTACTAGCTTTAGAAACAACATCATTTATCATAACTACTTTATTGCTTATCATATCTTGTGCAACAGAGCGTCTTTTTGTTATATTTACAGAATTTAAAAACTTATCTATTCTCATTGTTTGGTTTTCCAAATTATTTTTATTTATTGTAGGGTAATAAAACTGAAAGTTTTGTAAGAAATCATATAAAATTCAGATGTTGGAACAATTTTTGCATTACTCATTACATTTTTTTTATTTTATACATATAAACGGTATAATTTTAGATGCAAAAATTTTACACTACAAATATGTCAGATATTATAAAAACTCTCAAAAATCAGCTAGAACAAGTTGGCTCAAAAGAGACAATAGAATTTGAAGTTTTAAATCCAGATACTTCCACTTCAACTTATGCTGGAAATATAGTTGTTTTTGATAACACTGAGTATATTTATCGTGGATATAGTGCATGGGTTGATTTAGCTCAAATACTTAAGTGCAAAATGCTTACACCAAAAATAGTTTCTAAATATACTATCATGATGCGTTTTGAAAAGTTAAATGAAGATGATAGTTTTCATAAAGTTATTACGGATAAAGAAGAAAAATATGGTTCAGAGTCTATATTTAGTGAAATACATAAGATGCAAGAACCTGCATTTATATCTCATTATCTAAAAGCCTTAGAAAATGTAAATATAGATAAAAGAGTGCGAATACTAAATCTTGGGGTAAATAGTGGAGATGAATTTGAAGTTATAAAAGAGTACGCTTCTTCGTTTAAAAACTTAGAACTTGTAGGGATTGACTATTGCACTTCTGCGATAAACAGAGCAAAAAAACTGTTTAAGGATGATAAAAATATATCATTTTACTCTCATGATATAAACAATCTATCATCACTAAATTTAGATAAATTTGACCTAATCATAAGCATAGGGACACTACAAAGTTCTAACTTAGAGTTCAAGCAACTACTCATGTCCTTAGTTCAAAACCAACTCAAAAAAGATGGAGCTATGATACTTGGATTTCCAAACTGTCGCTGGGTTGATGGAGAGATGTTATATGGTGCAAGAGT
>JALTUB010000037.1 GCA_027047745.1 Sulfurimonas sp. | reverse complement strand
TAGCACTTTTTACTTTGATTCCACTTGTGTCTTCGGAACCACTTTTAGATTCAGGATAATATTCTGCTTTTAGTTCTACTATGTTTCCATTAGCATCTTTTATAACTTCTTTACAGCTAATAATATAACCATGTCGGAGTCTAACAGCTTGATTTGGAGTAAGACGAAAATAACCTTTTGGAGGATTCTCTTCAAAATCATCTCTCTCTATAAAAATCTCTTTTGAAAAAGGTATCTTTCTCGAACCCTCTTTTGCAATATCATGAGGATAGTAAGGAGCATCAATTTCCTCTCTTCCCTCATAGTTTTCAATAGTAATTTTAAGTGGGTCAAGAACAGCTAAAACTCGTGGTACTTTTGTGTTTAAATCATCTCGTATGCAAAATTCAAGTTGTGCGACATCAACAGTGGAGTTTGCTTTTGCAATACCGATTTGATCACAGAAAGTTAAGATAGACTCTGGAGTATAACCTCTTCTTCTATATCCTGCAATTGTAGGCAGACGAGGGTCATCCCAGCCATTTACATAATTACCCTTTACCAACTCCAAAAGTTTTCTTTTACTCATGACAGTGTAGTTGATATTTAGTCGTGCAAACTCATGTTGATAAGGGCGAGGTGGTTCTAGCTCAAGAGTATCTAACACCCAGTCGTAAACCTCACGGTTGTTTTCAAACTCCAAGGTACAAATAGAGTGAGTAACGCCTTCAAGATAATCAGATAAACAGTGAGCAAAATCATACATAGGGTAAATTGCCCACTCATTTCCTGCTCTAAAATGCTCAACATTTCTGATTCGATACATAAGTGGGTCTCTCATCTTCATGTTCGCTGCACCCATGTCTATTTTTGCTCTTAAAACATGCTCTCCGTCTTTGAACTCACCATCTTTCATTCTCTCAAAAAGGTTTAAGTTCTCTTGCACACTACGATTCGCATACTTACTTCGTTTACCAACTTCTGTAACAGTTCCTCTAAGTTCTCGCATCTCTTCTTCAGTTACACTATCAACATAAGCTTTTTCCATCTTGATGAGTTTTATAGCATACTCGTAAATTTTAGAAAAATAATCAGAAGTAAAACAAACCTCTTTATTCCATTTAAACCCAAGCCACTTTACAGCGTCTTCAAGAGCTTCTACATATTTTGTATCCTCTTTTGTTGGATTTGTATCGTCCATCCTAAGATTACAGTGGCCATTGTACTCACGAGCGATACCAAAGTTAATAGATATAGACTTTGCATGTCCTATGTGTGGAAAACCATTTGGTTCTGGAGGAAATCTTGTTACAATCTCTCTGTATTTGTTTGACTTTAAATCTTTTTCAACTGTTGTATGTAGAAAATCTGTTTTTTTGCTCATTATTATTAAACCTTTGGAGGTGTCCTTTATTTGGAGTGCATTTTAGCAAGTTAGAGCTTGTTAAGCACTTATTTAATCAAAATTTAGTTAAAATTCCAAAAAATATTTAGGAATTTTAATGCTAAGATTTGCGTTTAGCCCTACTCATGACATGAATGTTGGTGAGTTGCGTCTTGCTCTTTTAAATTACAATGAGTCAAAACAAAAAAATGAAAGTTTTATAGTTCGTGTTGAAGATAAAGATGCAGATAAAAATATAGATGGAAAAGATAATGAAACCCTCGATATTTTAGCACTTTTTGGGCTTGAATACTCACAAGTCATTCACCAAAGCCAAACTGTTCGTTTTCATACTGCTATGGCTTTGCAACTTTTACATGAAAACAGAGCCTTTAACTGTTTTTGTTCTGATGTTTGGTTAGACAAAAAGAAACAAGAAGCAAAAGATGCTGGAGAAGTGTACAAATATGATGATGCTTGTCGTAACTTGCCTGCAGAATTAGTCATAGACAATGAAAATCCTTTTAGAGTTAGGATTAATCACCCAGAGCAAGAAGATATAGATAGTTTTATCATCCTTGACCAAGATAAAAAACCTACTCATGATTTTTCTTGTGCTGTTGATGATATGCTTAATGATATAAGTAAAATTATTGATGATGAAAAAGAGATAAATAGCTCTATAAAACAAGAGCATATAAGAACTCAGCTTAATTATGATAAAAAGATAGAATATGTTCATGTACCATCAATAAAAAATCATGAAAATATTAGTGTTAAGTCACTTTTAGAAGATGGATTTTTGCCAGAAGCCATATCAAATTATTTAATATCAACTTCTGATTTTGATTTAGAAGCCTTAAAGCAGGTAAACAGAGAATACCTCAAAAACTTAGACGCTAAAGAGCTTTCTCGTTATGTAGGATTTGCAGATGAAGAGATAGGTGAACTAGCTCGTCTTTACTTAGAAAATGTAAGCACCACAAAAGAGTTAAAAAGTAAGATAGAGCCTATTTTTCAAAGAAGAGTTGTCCCTGAAACACTTAAAGAGCAGATAGAAAAATTAACACAGGTCATTAAAAAAGCACCCTATTTTGAGAGTTACGAAGATTTTAAAAAGCATTTACTGCAAGAGTCAGGATTACAAGAGACTGAGTATTTAAAATCTATCTCTATTTTACTCACAAATTCAGATGAGATTTTAGATGTGTCAAAAGTTTACAAATATATCAAAAACTATTTAGGAGAGATAATAAAATGAATGATTTAGGTGTAGCAGTATTGCAAATCGGTGGACTTTTTACAGGTCTGATTAATGTATATATATGGGTTGTTATCATCGCAGCCCTACTTAGTTTCGTAAATCCTGATCCATATAACCCTATTGTTCAGTTTTTATCAAGAGTTACTAAACCTGCTTACAGTTTTGTGAGAAGGCTCATGAGAACTGATTTTAATGGACTTGATTTAGCTCCTTTGGTTATTATTGTAGGACTTCAAGTTATTACAATTTTGATTCAGTATGTGTTTAGTGTTTTAGCAAGGTCTTTATAATTAGATATTTTATCGTTTTATCTATCTTTATGTTGTCTCTTCATGCAGAGATAACATTAAAAGAAATATCTTCAAAGCCAACTTCTAGAGCTAAAGACTTCTTAATATGGCAGTATCTAAAAGAGAACATTACTGACAAACAAGCAAAAGAAGCATATAAACAATCAAGTAAAAAAAATTATAGGGTAAATAGACTATATAAAAAACGAAGTAAAGACCCATATATTATATATAAAAAGAAGTGTCAAAAAAAGAGAAATTTATTTTGTATTGACGATAAGAGATGTTTGAAACTCGCTTTAAATCCTTACAAAACATTGGCTTTAAATAACAAACAAAGAAAAAAACTTATACAAAAAGTCGAATCAAAAAAGTTTATAAGACTGCTAAAAATACAGAGCGAACCATACTCTGCAAAATCTTACAGAAAATATCCTGCTGATACGATTTTGAAGATGTTTATAAACACAACTGCATCCCATAGAAGAAAAAATCTAAATATTAAGTTAGATAAAAAACTTATCAATAAACTCGCTTCATCAAATAAAATCCACTACTTTATAAAAATGGTTATGAGACATAAAGACTTGGATAAACTCCAAAAATCACTTCTTTTACTAGATTCTCCAAAACTTAACGCACAAGATAACTTTTTCTTAGCACTTCATCACTTAAGATATAAGGATAAAAAAGGTGCTATCAAGCATTTAAACATTGCATATTTGAAATACAAACATGCGATGAGTCGTGATAAGGTTAACTTTTGGTTATATCAGATTTCTAAGAAGAAAAAATATTTGGATAAACTAAATTTGAGCAATAGCATAAATATATACACGCTATATGCTCATGAAAAGACAAAAACAAAAGTAAAAAATTATTATTACTCATTGGAAACTAAAAATGCTAAAAGTCCAGTAGATATAAAAGACCCTTTTAAATGGGATAAACTTAGACAAAAGATAAAGATAACGCCAAATAAAAAGTTGTTAAAACTGGCAAAAAAATACAATCAAAACTCGATGATAGCTGTTCAATCATACATAGTAGAAAAAGCAAGTTTATTTAAAAAACATGGATATATAATGCCATATAAGCGATACCTCACTGCTCTTTCATTAAGTCAAAAAGCTTTAATATATGCGATAATGCGTCAAGAAAGTAACTTTATCCCATCAGCACTGTCTCGCTCATTTGCACTTGGTTTGATGCAAATGATGCCATTTTTAGTTGATGCTATGAGTAAACAGATGAAAGAGAAGACTACTTATGAAGATATGTTCAAACCAGAGGTAAGTATTAGATATGCTATTGCTCATATAAAATGGATAGAAAAATCTCTATATCATCCACTATTTATAGCTTATGGTTACAATGGTGGTGTAAACTTTTTAAGAAAGCACCTTAAAACTGGTGCTTTTTCTAGGGGTAAGTACGAACCATTTTTAAGTATGGAACTTATGTCAAACTCAGAGAGTAGAGAGTATGGAAAAAGAGTTCTTGCTAACTATGTCATGTATAAAAAGATATTAGGTAAGCCAGTATCTATTATTCATCTTTTTCAAATACTAAAAGATCCGAAGAAAACTGACCGTTTTCGAGTAAAAAATTAAGAATATCACCCTGTTTTTTAAATTTAACTAGATAGTATTTATTCCATTTTACATCAGTTGAAGTTAAATATGTAAACTCATTTTCAGAGGAAAGTTCCTTGATAGAAATTGCTTTAGTGTCATTGAGTTTAAAAGTAGGTTTTTTATCCTTACCTTTTAGATACAAATATACATAAAAATACTCATCTCCTTTATATTTCTTTGGATAGACTTTATTAAGATATATCACAGAGACAACACCATCTACTATTTTACCTTTGTGAACTTTTGAGTTCATGAGAGAGTCTATACCAAGCTCTTGTTTTTCACTCATACCAAACCTTGAAAATGCACTTTTTTCGGCACAACCTGCAAAAAATACTAAAATTACTATAAATACTAAAAAAGTTTTCATTTTTACCCCTATAATTATGAGAGAATTATATCTTATTAAACTCTTATTTTGTATAATCTACAAATTTTAAATATTGAGCATACATTGAATAAAAGATTAGCAGTCGCTTTTACAGGTCCATCTAACAGTGGAAAAACTACACTTATTTTAAAAGTAGCAAGAAAACTTATAAATGAGCATAAAAAAGAAGTAGCTATCATCAAGCATGACCCAGGTGACAAAGCTAGGTTTGATGTTGAGGGTAAAGATAGTTATAAGTTCAGTGATACTGGTGCAGAGGTTATTGTTACCTCTCCAAACAGGACTACTTATTTTTCAAAAAGAAGTAAAGAACTTGATGAAATGATAAGGCTTTTTAATGACTTTGATATATTACTTGTTGAGGGTTTAAAAAACCTTCCCCTGCCTCGTATCGCAATCTTTAGAGACTCTTTGGATGAAGATTACTTTTCATACATGAATGCTCTAGCTGTTGATGATAGTGTAGATATACAAAGTTATGATATACCAGAAGGTGTAAAAATTTTAGATTTAAACAATCCAGATGAAGTTATTTCATGGATATTAACAAACGCAAAGGAAGTATAAATGAGAGAGATATTTGACGCAATCGCTACAAGTGCAAAAAGAATTAAAGATGCTATTGATGTAAAAGATATTGGTTATTCACAACAGGAAAATAGCTCTGGTGAAACACAACTTGAGCTTGATATAAAATGCGATATGATAATAGAAGAAGAATTTTCAAAAGTTCCTGCTATTCATACTATTGCAAGTGAAGAAAAGACGCATGAAGAGGTACTTCATGAAGATGGGGAATATTTTATAGCTTATGATCCACTTGACGGTTCATCTTTGGTGGATGTAAATCTTAGTGTAGGTTCTATCTTTGGCATATACAAAAATGACTTTGGCACAAAACATATGGTTGCATCTTGTTATGTGGTTTATGGACCTCGTGTTGAGATGGTTTTTGCCCAAAATAAAGTAAAACTATACCTTCTTCAAGCTGATGAGTTTGAATTTGTAAAAGAGATACAACTAAATGAAAAAGGGAAACTAAATGCTCCTGGTGGAACACAGCAAAATTGGGCTCCATATCATAAAGAGTTAGTAGATGGTCTTTTTGCAGAAGGTTATAGACTTCGTTACTCTGGGGGTATGGTTCCAGACTTGCACCAAATACTTCTTAAAGGTGGTGGACTCTTTTCGTACCCTGGAACAAGTGATAAACCAGCTGGAAAACTTCGTCGTCTTTTTGAAGTATTTCCTTTTGCATTTATCTATGAAAAAGCAGGTGGTGGTGCGATAGATGGTAAAAACAACTTAATGACTCTCGGTCATGCTCATACTCATGATACAGCTATATGCTTTTTCGGTTCAAACTATGAAATAGCAAGAGTAAAAGAAGTTTATGCAAGAAACAGCTAAACCAAGAGATAAATTTGAGCTTTTCTTAGATGAAATGCTCATCAAGCTTCACTCTTGCCAAGAAGAAAAAAATCACAAAACCTGTAGTGTTTGCGAACACTATTTTGATTGTGATTTAAGACACGAGTATGTAAAAGCAGTTTATAACAGTATGTCAAAAGGCGATACTGGTGGATTTGAATTTTAATGTAAAAATTCAAAATTACACCCTTTAAAAAATATCTTTCAACCAGACATAAAGATGTCAACCACTAAGCTTATACTTATTCTATCAAATTTGAGGAGAATAATAATGGCAACATTTACAATAACAGAAGCAGATACAAATGCTAATATTGACAAAAAAGAGTTCTGCACTTATGTAGATAATACAGAATTTAGCGATGAAATCAAAGAGTCAATAAAAGGCATGTTTGGAGTAGTGACAACGAGTGGAGAAAATGATATAAATCTTGATTTTGTTGATTTTCAAAAAATTATTAATCATGGTGGTATAGGGTTTTGTGGTATTGGTGAACTTGAAGGTGTAAATTCAGCAACTGAAGCGATAAAACTAGCGATTAAAGATTCATCATTTGATTACAATTTAATGCATAAAATATCAGGAATCTTAATACATTTTTCAATTCATCCAGATTTACCAATTAAACAAATCGCTGAATCAATGGAGATTATAAATGAAAATGCTGACTATGAAGCAGATATTTTTTGGGGAACAACAACTGATAAATCTATTAGTGAAAAGTATGTAAAAGCTTCTGTTTTGTTTACTGGATTTGGAAATAATAATTTTGAAAATATGGTGGTAAATAATGTTGAATTTAGGAGAAAAAAATGAATAAAGATATTAATATTTGGTGGGAAGGTCCATTCTCTCCAGAAGCAGTAGTAGATAACAAAATAGACTCAAATAAGTATGATAACACAGCTGACAAAATTGGTTTATATCAAATATATGGAACTCATCCACTTTATGGGAATGATGTTCTACTCTACATAGGAAGAACAAGAGATAACAATGGTTTTGCAAGTAGATTAAATAATAGATGGGAAACAACATATAATAGTGATAATGAAAATGTAAAAATCTATTTAGGAAGAATCTTTACGGATACTGAAAACAATCTTACTATCGAAGAGGAGTATAAGCAAATTGAGTATGCAGAAGTCTTACTAATTAATGCGATGAAACCTGCTTTAAATTCATCAAATATAAAAAGTGTAGGTAAAGCATATTTAGATGGAGATTACTCAATAAATAATTTAAATAACTATAAAAGTATTTATCCTCAGTTAACAAGCAGTTATTATTGGAATGATTTTTTAAATATTAAGCTAGTAGAACAATTAGCAGAAATTCTATCGGCTGAAGTTGAAGATACAGATGAAATTTATGGATTTGATATTAAAGAAAATGATAATGTTTTTTTTGGAATAGATTATAAAATTTGGAATGATGAGAATGTACCATTAGTTATAGGAATATCAAGAGAAGCTATTAAAGAGTCTAGTCTTAGTAAAAGCCCTTCATTTAATGATATGTTTAAAGATGAAGATTATTATTACTTAGCAATTACGAGTAATTTAAAAGATAAAATGGTAATTGAAAATATTCAAAAGCAATTAGATGAAATTGTGAATTTTTTAGAAAAAAACACAAATTAAAATAAACATATTTATCATGAAAAAATCAGATAAAATGAAGTTGTTGTTTTATCTTATTTTTTTTGATAAAACTATTCAAACAGCTAATCTTTGAAAGTGAGTTACAGATATGGCATACAAACACGACTACGATAAAATCTTAACAAGATTAACTGTAATTCTTTCTAAGTTAAACGATGGAGAAGCACTTTCTGTCAAAGAGTTGGCAGAGGAATTTAACACTAGCGATAAAACAATCCAGCGAGATTTTAATGAGCGTTTAATTTCATTTCCAATTTATCAAGTCAATAAAAAATGGAAAATGCAAGAGGGTTTTAGAGTTGAGAAAACTAAATCTCTTGAAGATGAATTAGTTCTTGATATCATCGAGAAAATCACTGAAGGCGTTGGTGGTAAGTTTTCTACTAAGGCTCAAAAACTACAACTGTTCAGCCATTAAAAATAGTCAATTTTGAGGGATTTTGGTATCTAATTGCTATCAGAGGTGAGACTATGGAGTTTAGTATTACAATTACTCATGAAATGGAGATATTACCAATTATTAAGTATTGGATACCCCATATCTTTGTGATTGAACCAAAGTGGATTAAAGAGATTATTCAAGAAGATTTAGAATTTTATACTAAAAAAATGCTTCAATTTTAATACGATTTAAAACTTTTTTAAAAGTTCGAGATTTGTGTAATCAATCTTCTTTTTTATAAAATAGAGAATAGCCCTATACTCTTGATTTTCTGCGAGTATTATAACTTTTCGTCTATCGTAATGCTCAGGATACCCCTCTAGCATATCGAGTTTTG
>JALTUB010000036.1 GCA_027047745.1 Sulfurimonas sp. | reverse complement strand
ATTATTATAAGCAGTTACTTGATCAACAAATCAGTGCAAATGGTATAGAAAAATCAAAATTTCTCATACTTCAAGCCTTTAATGATTTACGACAAATCGCCTCTGCTCCTGAGCTTAAAAGTGAAGAAATGATAGTATCTTCTAAAATAGAGTCACTTTTTGAGATGCTAGATGATATAGTGTTGAACAACCATAAAGTTCTAATCTTTGCAAACTTTTTGGGATCACTAGACCTTATAAGCCAAAAGGCACAAAGTAGAGGGTACGAGCATCTTGTCATGACAGGAAGTACCAAAAATCGTCAAGAGTTAGTTGACTCTTTTCAAAACGATAAAAACATCAAACTCTTTTTAATGACGCTTAAAGTCGGAGGTGTTGGTCTGAATTTAACTGAGGCAGATTATGTTTTTATATTTGACCCATGGTGGAACAGGTCTGCTGAAAATCAGGCAGTAGATAGAAGTCATAGAATGGGACAAAAAAATACTGTTTTTGCTTATAGGATGATTACAAAAGATACTATTGAAGAGAAGATTTTAGAACTTCAAGGTAAAAAGCAAGATATGACAGACATGATAATAGGTGGGGATGAGGGCTCATTAAAAGAGTTAAGCAGTGCAGATTTAGAGTATATACTGGGGTAGATGATGGATAGAATAAAGTTAAAAAGAGAAGAATTAAAAAGTCTTATATCAGAAGTGTATATGTCAGATTATGAAGAAATTTTAAAATATACTAAAGAGTTTATAAGCCCAAAACTATTAGAAAAAGAGCTCAAACGAAAGAATCATTATATTGATTTGTTTGTTATCTTGTTTGAAAATCCTGTTTTTTTAGATAAGTTTTTATCTAAACTTTACACAAATAAAGAATCCAAAACTATTTACAATACGCTCGTCTGGGAGAGTGAAGCAATAGATGTAAAAAGTTTCAACTTTAGTCATAATTTAGGATTATCTACTCTCACACCTCTATACAATGAGACTAGAGAAGTCTATCTTAAAAATGAACTTGCTTTAGTAAGGCAAGTTACGGCTTACTCATACAGAGGTTCTAGCAACAACCTTATGATGAAAGACAATATCAAAGAGATGCTAAAACTTGTTTTACCTATTCCTGAGGATTATTATCTCGTAGGGCTTGATAAGGTAGAAGAGACAGACTTTACTTATAACAATGAAGAGGGTGTTTTGCATTTTATAGGAATAATGGACGAGATGATGCAAAATTCTCTTGTTGAGTTTGGTAAAACAAACGAAAAACCACTTACCAAATCACTCAATATTTTAAAATCTTCTACTATTTCTAAAGAGTTTTATACGGAGAAAAAGCTTGACACTTTTGCAACAGATATGCTTACGAGAAGTTTTTATTATTACTATCTCTGGCATAAAGAATTTAAAACAAAGAAGACTGAGAGTTTAAAGCATTTTGTTTTAAATCAGCTTGATGATAAATATAGTTTTTTTATCTCAAGAATATTTTTGTCGTATCTAAAAAAAGTTCGTTATGATACTTTTTATTCAAGAGAGAGAACACTTTTTAGCACCATAAAGTTTATACTCAAAGCTTTACCTCAAGATAAGTTTGTTTCTATGAGAAATATTATTAACTACTGTAAATATAGAAAGGTAAAGCTTGATTTAGAGTCATCATATAAAACAAAAGACTACTATATAGAGTGTGATTATGATGAAGATATAGGGGTGGAAACTGACAATATGTATGTTGGTTCAAATTATGATGTACTATTTTTAGAACCTTTGTTAAAAGCATCTATGTTCTATTTTGGTGCTTTAGGTATTTTAGAGTTGAGATATGACGAGCCATTGTCACCGTATATGATAAGTGCAAAAGGTAAACCATATCTGACTCCTTGGGATAGTTTGGATTATGTAAAGCTCACAAAACTAGGTGAGTTTGTTCTTGGGATGCGTGATAGTTATGAGTATAAAGAAGTAGCTCCAAAGAAAAAAGGTTTGAAGTTTGATGAGTTTAAACCTATCATCACTGTTAGCAAAGATGATACTATCATGAGAACAAAACTAGAAGCTTATGCAGATAAATATGACGGGGATAGATATATCTTAAGTTATGCAAAAATCTTTAAAGATTGTAAAAGTTCAAAGATATTACAACTGAAAATAGATGGATTTTATAAGCAGATAGAAGCAAATCCACCAAAGGTTTTTAAAGAGTATTTTGATGAGATTATACATAACTCAAATCTACTTAAAAGAGATTTGAAGCAAGTTGTAATCGAGCTAAAAAACAATCCAAAACTTTTACAGCTCTTTATGAAAAACAAAAAGCTTCATGACCTTGTGATAAAAGCCGAGGGCTATAGAGTCATAGTTTTAAAAGAAAACATGGCAAAACTAACAAAAATAGTAAAAGATAATGGTTTCTTTGTGGAGTTTTAAGCCTAGTTTTAAATCCTAAATCTTGCTCTGTGTCACCTCATAAAATTTTCTAAGCCATCTATCGAGTGGATTTATAAATTTATATATCACAGGAACGACTAGAAGTGTTAAAAACATAGAACTTGTTAGTCCTCCTATGATTGACATTGCCATTGGTGCTTTTGTTTCGCTTCCCAATCCTGTTCCTATAGCAAGAGGCAACATGGCAACTATCATGGCGATAGTTGTCATGAGGATAGGGCGAAGTCTTTTTTCTCCTGCTTCTAAAAGGGCTTCATCTGCACTTTTTCCATCTGCCATGGCTCTGTTTGCAAAGTCAACTAGCAAGACTGCATTTTTTCCGACCATACCCATAAGAAGCATAAAACCTATGAGGACAAAAAGACTAAACTGTAGCCCAGATAAGTACAGAGCTATCATGACGCCGATGATACTAAGAGGAAGTGCCATCATGATGATAATAGGTTGGATAAGTGACTCATACAAAATGGCTAAGATAATAAACATCAAGATAAGAGACAAGCCTATAGCTGCTCCAAAAGCTTTACCAGTTTTTACCATCTCATCAGCAAAACCTGTAAAACGATATGAAACACCTTTTGGTAGTAACTCCTTTATGCCTTTTTCTGTGTAACTAACTGCTCCACCAAGGTCAAGACCAAACAAATCGGAAAAAATGCTTACTTGCCTTTGTCTATCAAAGTGATAAATAGATGCTAAAGATTTGGTTTGTGTAAAGTTTACTAAACCATCAAGATATACCAACTCCCCATTTTTAGCACGAAGTTGTATCTTTTTGATGTCATCTATACTCATGCGATGTTTATCGTTAAATCTTAGTGTAATATTGTACTGTTTCCCATCCTCTTGGAAGTGTGAAATCTCCAAGTCACTTGAAAAAGCAGTGGAAATAGCTTGTGATATTTGAGTAGCAGAGATACCCAAACGATTTGCATTTTCTCTGATGATGTGAATGTCTATCTGTGGTTTTCCCTCGTCAAGATTTGTATCAACATCCATAAAACCTTTTTTCTTCTTTAGATAGTCGGTTAAGTTTTTTGTAGCTACTGCTAGTTTTTTAAAAGAGTCGGATGTTAAAACTATCTGGTAAGGAACAGTGACCCCTGTGCCTTTTATGCCAGGTATGGAAGCTACAGTTATATACATGTTTTTCTGATAAGGTTTTAACTCTTCTCTAAACTCTTGGATTATCTCTTCTTGATTTTTTTTGCGTTTATCTTTAGGTATGAGTTTTACATATATTTTTGCTTTGTTTTTTTCTTTAACACTATTGTAACCGACACTCAGAGTTGTAAACACGACTCTTTTGTCTTTTTTTATAAAGTCTTCTACCCTCTTAGACTCTTTTATCATCTGTGCTAAAGAGATTCCTGCCTCAGCTTTTATCTTGATTTCAAACTCTGATTTGTCCTCTTTTGGCAAAAAGTTCATGCCAATCTTTGGAAAAAGGTTTAAGCTCCCAACAAAGATTGCTATAACTAAGATAAGTGTGATAATCTTAAATCTAAGCACAAGTTTTAAAGAGCTGTCGTACATCTTTTCTAGCAGTTTAAAGATAGGCTCACTAAAGTCATAAAACCAACTCTCACCCTTGTTTAAAACTCTAGCACTTACGCTAGGAATAAATGTCATAGCCACTGTAAAAGAGATGATGATAGCAAAACCAACTGTCATGGCAAAACTCTCAAAAAACTTTCCTACTATGCCACTCATGTTTGACACAGGTATAAAAACAGCTAAGAGCATGGCAGATATGGCGACTATGGCAAATGCCATCTCTTTTGTTCCTTCGTAAGCAGCTTGAAACCTACTCATTCCTGCTTCTTGTTTTTTGTAGATATTTTCTAAAACAACTATGGCATCATCAATGATTATCCCTATGGATAGGGTAAGCCCAATAAGTGTCAATTTGTTTAAGTCGTATCCCATGTAGTCCATAAGTGCGATAGTTCCCAAGATGGAGATAGGAATAGAAAAAGCAGAAACAATGGTGATAGTGAAATTTCTTAAAAAGAAAAAGATGATGATAACGGCTAAAATAGCGCCATAAATAAGGTCAAACTCTACATCTTTAAGAGAGTGAATGATGAATAGTGAAGTGTCTTGCATCGTCTCTACACCAAATCTATCCCCTGCAAGTTTTTTTAGTTTAGGGATACTTTCCTTTACCCTTTTTACAATGTCAAGAGTATTTGTGCCAGAGATTTTTTGAACTTCAAGCATAACTCCTTGGACGCCATTGTAAGAAGCATAGCTTTTAGCATCACTGAGAGTGTCTTTTACAGTTGCCATATCTTTTAGTCTAAGATTGTCTTTTATCTGTATGTTTTCTAAGTCATGAACACTAAGAGCATCTGCCTCTGTTTCTAAAGTAAACTCATTTGTTTTGGTTATGAGTTTTCCTCCTCCTATCTTGACATTTTCTTTCTCAACGATAGCATTTAACTCGGAGATAGTTATACCAAACTTGTTTAAAAGGTTTATATTTGGGTATATTTTTATCTCTCTATCTCTGTAGCCTATGATGTTAATAGCCCCAACGCCATTTATCTTTTGTAGTTGAGGTTTTACTTTCTCATCTGCAAATTTCATGAGATGTTGCAATGTGTCGGCTTTAGCAGTCAGAAAAACATTTATAACTGAAGCCCCTCCAATGTCAAGCTTACTAACAAGAGGAGTTTTTGCATCACGAGGAAGTGACACAGCTGAGACCTTATCTCTTACATCATTTGTTGCTTCATTTATATCTCTCTCTAAAAAGAACTTAACCATGACAACACTCACACCCTCGCTACTTGTGGAGACCATACTATCGACCCCACCGATTCTTGATATTGCCTCTTCTATCTTGTCTGTAACTTGTGATTCTATAGTGCTAGAATCTGCTCCTGGGTATATGGTTTTGATAGTAACCATAGGAAAGTCAACTTTTGGAAAAAGTGCTGAGGGCATAGACTTAAAACTCATGTAACCAAATATCACTAAAGTGATAACATACATAAGTGTTGCTATGGGTCTGTTTATGGCTATCTTATACATCTATTTGTCCGATACTTTTATGTAACCATCGCCAAAAAGACCACTCATGATGTCGTTTGCTCTAGTCTCTACTTGCATTTTTCTATCTTTAGTGTTTATACGAGGATATATTTTTGTGATTTTAGCTTTGTATGTTTTTGTATCTCCATCAACCTTGTAAGTAAATATATCTCCAAGTTTGATAAGTTTATGATTTTTTTGGTCAAAAGAGAGGATGAGTTTTCTTCTTCTTTTACTTTGGATTTTAAAGGCAGTTTTTAGCATCAAGCCACTAACAGCATCCCCCTTTTCAATATCTTTTTCATAAATCACACCATCAAAAGGTGCGCGCAAAAAGGTTTTTCTATAGAGTGCTTTTTGGTAAGCTAACTGATTTTTTGCATTTTCATATCTGTTGGCTACCTTGTCAAACTTTGCTTCATCTATAAGGTCTTTTATCTTTAGTTGTCTTTCATAATCTTTTTTTGCATACTTTAGTTTTGTTTGTGCAATATCTAGCATAGCTTTAATATCGCTACTCTCAAGTTGAGCTAAAACTTCGCCTTTTTTTACACTACTTCCAACATCTACGCTGACCTTGCTTACGATACCACTTGCGATAAAAGCAAGTTTTGCATCTTTAAGTGCTTGAACATTAAAGGTTGCATAAATCTCTTGTGCATGAGCTATGTTTAGTAGTAAAATAAATCCCAATAGTATCTTTCTCATTTTAGTTCCTCTTTAATATCTTTTGCTTGGTAATAATAAAGTGTCGCATAAGCAACTTCCAAATCATTTAGACTTCTTTCGTATTGTGCTTTTGCATTGGTTTTTTGTGTTAGACTTTGTAGATATACTATATAGTCAACTATACCAGCATTATACTTTTTCTCTATCGTTACAAATGCACTTGAGGCTGAGTTTAAAGCACTTAGTGAGCTTTTTATTTTAGCCTTTGCAGTTTTTATCCTCTCTTTTGATAGTTCATACCGAACTTTTTGCTCTTTTGTATGAAACTCTATCTGTTCATTTATAGCTTGAGCATTTAACATAACAGCCTCTTTAGTTTTTTCTATGTTTTGATAATCAAAGACTCTAAAGTTAAGCGTAAAGAGTAGGGTATTTTGCTTGTTTAACGGCTTGGCATTAAGTGCTACTAGATTTGGGTCTAGTCTTTCATAGTTATAGACACTGTAAGTATCTTCAACTCTTAAGTTAGGATAGTAGGCACTATCAAGAGCTTTTGCACCTTTTTGTATAGAGCTTTTTTTAGAGATAAGGGCGTTTGTGCTATCTAGTAGTTTGTACTCATAAACCTCGTTCTTTTTAAATGATGATTTTTCAAGAGTATCTATCTTTTTACCAACTTTTAGTTCTAGCAAAGATTTTAAAGAGAGTATTTGAAATCTTATAGACTGCATTTTGTAAATATTTGTATCAAAATCTGCTTGAACTCTATCTACATCATCCTTAGTTGCCATCTTTGCTTGGTAAAAACGGCTTACTCTGTTTAGTTGTGCTTTTAGAGATTTATTTGCTTCTTCTCTTGCGTTTAGTGATGATTCTAAACTTTTTATAGTGAAAAAATCTTGCGTTATTTGAAGTGCTAAACTTTTTTGGTAAGCTTTTTTATCATAGTCTGATGAGAGAAGTGATAGTTTTGCTTGAGATACTAAAGATGATTTTTTACCACCATCATAGATGTCAAGACCAACTTTTGCATAGCCACTATAAACATCTCCTGCTTGAAATGGCGATACATCATCATCTCTTTTGTAAAAGCCACCTACATCCACAGTTGGAAAGTAAGAACTCTTTTTAGACTCAACTTCTTTTGCTTGTGATGCTTTTACATACTCTTTTGCATGAACTATATCGTTATGCTTTGCAGCAAAATCAATAAGCTCTTTTAGGTTATCCCCATATACGAGAAGTGGAACTAGCAGTAGCAGTAGTTTCATTTTTTACCTCCATTAGGTCGAAAATTGTGTCAAAAAACAGGTCAAACTCTTTTTTTAAGTCATCGATAGTTGTTGTTACCTCACTTGAGATAAACATACCCTCACCAACAACAAAAAGACCTCTTGCAAGTTTTTTGGCATCTTTGATGAGTTCACCATTGTCTATGCCTTCTTGTATTATCTCTTCAAACCAGTTAAAGTAGGTAGTTGCACATTTTGTTTGAAATTGCATCATCTCTTTGTTTGGAGTCATTAAGGATATGGATATAAACTCTTTATAAAGTTTTCTAAGTTGCTCATTGTCATCATTATAAAATACATAAAAAAAGATTTTTACTCTATCTTTGGCAGAATTAAGAGCTTGGATTTTTTCTCTTTTTTTCTCATTATGTTCTTGGAGTAAAATATTTACTATCTCAAAAACAATATCTTCTTTGTTTTTAAAATACTCATAGATAGTCCCTTTCCCAACCCCAGCAGTTTTTGCAACTTGTGAGATTGTCAAGTCTTTTATACTGTTGTTTACAAAAAGCTCTTTACATGAGAGTGCAATATCTTTTTTCTTCTGCACCTTATCTACGATAATAGCCATAAAACCCCTTTATCTAAAATGACCGACTATCAGTCAATTAAGAAATTATAGAGTTTTCATACTTAAAAAATAATAAATGACTATTGGTCAATTATATGCTCAGCAAATCTACTTTTAGTTTAGTAAGTTCATACTGTTTTGAATACTCTTATCTATAAACTTAAAAAGTTCATTTTTATCATTAATGGCTTTTAAGTATTCACTTCTATGTTCATTTTCTATAAGAGGTGGGACGATATTATTTTGTATAGCTTGAAAAGCCATTATCAACCTTCCTACTCTTCCATTGCCATCGGCAAAGGGATGAACTCTTTCAAATAATATATGAAACTCTGCAATCTCTTCTAAACTCATGTCGTTACTATTAAATCTATAAAGTAAATTTTCTAAATCATTTGAGATTTTATGAGGAAGCGAAAGTTTTATATCTACACCTTTTATGTATCGTTCATCTAGTCTATATGCTCCTATAGGTTTAGATACAAATTGTGGAGAAACTTTTAGAGCATCTTCAAACATAATGGCATGAATATCTTTTATAAAACTACTATCAATAATATTTTCTCTGTTTGTAGCTTCACGGACTATTACATCATAAGCTTTTGCAAAGCCTAAGATAACAAGTTGCTCATGTAGTGGCTTATCTCCCGCAGTATTTCCATGTTCAAGTAACTCTTTTGTTTCACCAAAAGAGAGAGTTGTTCCTTCTATCGCATTTGAGTGATGAGTGATTGAGATACGAAGCTGTCTAAAAAGTTCTTCTCTTTGTTTTAAGGTTAAGTCATTTAGTTTTTGCATATCTTACTCTTT
>JALTUB010000035.1 GCA_027047745.1 Sulfurimonas sp. | reverse complement strand
AAGAATTTTTACAAAATAGCAACTTTATCTTTTCATCTGTAGTTGCAACAAATATCATCAAAGCAATGCCAAAGAGAGAAATATTTTTTATCGAGACTGCAGGACATTACAAAGACTCTTTTCATGTGCCTCCAGCTCCTAGTATTGGTGAAATAACTTATGCCTTACTCCTGCTCTTGGGTGTAAATGAGATGTACTTACTTGGTTTAGACTTAGCCCTTGACCCTGAAACAAAAAGTGATCATTCTAAAGAACATGTTGATTTTCGAGAAGTTGGAAAAGATAGTCAAATAAAGGAAGAATATACTTCTTTTAAAGACACCATTTTTTACACAAAAGGCAACTTTCTTCCTGAAGTTCCTACTACTGCTGTGTATCATATGTCAGAAAATGCTTTTCATATATTTTCAAAACGATTTCTTACTCAAAATCAAAAAGTGTTTAACCTAAACAATGGTGCTTTTCTTCAAGGTGCAACTCCTTTGCACACTTTAGATTTAGATTGTTCTGATTTTATAATATTAGATAAACAAAAAGAGCATCAAAGTATCAAAACTTTTTTACAAGACTCTTCACTTTATGGTCTCAATGAGAGTGAGATTAAAAACTTTGATAGTCAAATAAAAGAAGCACAAAGACTTTTTGATTTGGTTAATACCTTTAAAACAGAAGCAAAGACTACAAACTTTAACCTTTATATGCAAGATTTTTATCCACTTTATCAAGAACTTATAGGTTTAAACAATGAGAAAGAGTACGATATTAACAATATCTTTTCTATATATTTACAAACGATTATAGATTATATCGTTGATATTTTTAACACAAGAGAGTTACAAAACGAAGCTGAACATACAAAAAATATACACCTTATATATGTAAAACAGTTGCTTAAAATCTTAAATCTTTATATTATTACTATGCGTGTTTATCAGGAGTGGATACATAAAGAGGAAAATCCAAAGAGATAATCTCTTTGGATAAGAGGAGCTAAAGCTCCAAATACTTTTACTATTGTAGTAAACGCATTACATTTTTTTGAATAGCATTTGCTTGACTCATAGCGTATGAACCAGACTGAGCTAAAATATTTAGTTTTGCAAAGTTTGCAGACTCTTTTGCGAAGTCAACATCACGAATCTGTGACTCGGCTGAAGTTACATTTACTTGAGTAACAGAGATGTTACGAACAGTAGATTGTAGTTGATTTTGTACAGAACCAAGGTCTGAACGAGTAGCATCTATTTGTTTTAAAGCTGAACTAGCTATCAAGATACTAACCTCTGCACCATTTCTACTTGTTACATCAATACCATCTAAAGATGCACCTTGGTTTATAACATTTTTTGTTCCAGCTGTCAAACCAAATGCATCTGGTTGAGTACCACTAACTTTAACAGAAGTATCACTATAAATCTCAACAGAACCTGTTTTAGATGCATTTGTTACACCTTTAGTTAATCCGTAAGTAGTGTTTGCTTTTGTTCCAGCGATATTCAAATCATTTCCATTGTTTACAACTAATGTCAATTTACCATCATTTCCAAGTGTTGAGTCAGACATACCATTTATTCCTTGAATAGCAGACAATAAAGCAGAACCAGCAGAACCAGCAGTTGCGCCATCACCATAAGTACCAGCTAAGTCAACACCATTTATAACAAGTTCACCTGTTCCAATTGTTTGAACATTTGATGAGGCATTTATGCCTGCTGTTGCAGCACCAGAGCCACTAGTTAAGTTGTTTGCTGTTAAACCACTTGTTGCTTTTGAATCTAAGTTAGCTAAATCTGCTGTTGATAAAGATCCTGCTGCACCATTGGCATCTTGACCACTAACAGTAGCATCTCCGGCAACTTTACCTGTAAGAAGAATATTGCCATTACTATCTAAAGCAGCTGTTGCACCAAAAGTTGTGGTTGCAGCATTCATAAGAGCCAATACACCATCTCTTGTTTTAGTTGCACTATCACCAGTAGCAGCTGTATAAGTAACCGATGTTGTAGTACCTGCACCATCTATATATGTTACAGTTACAGTATCGGCAGTTGCAGAAACACCAGCAAAAGTAATAGTGTCTTGATCTATATTGTCTCTTGTGCTAATAGATATATTACTACCATCATTAGATTTAAGCACTAACTTATTGGCAGTATCTAAACTAGCTGTAACTCCTGTTTGGTTTGTAATATCGTTGATAGCTTTTACAAGAGCACCATTAGAATCATTTGGAAGAACTGTTGTATCAGCAATAGCAACACCATTGATTTTTAAATAGTTAGTGCTATCTATTGCTCTTTTACCAGAAAGAGTACCACCAACAGCAGCACCAGCATTTAGTGTATTATTTCCACTTGCAACCAAACCAGTTGCTGAAGAAATAGCAGCAGCAACACTTGCAGCATCAGTAAGTTTAAGAGGACTTAAAGAGTTGATAGTAGCAGATATGTCAGTATCATTGATTTTCAATTGACCTGCTTTAAGTGCTTGACCAGACGCACCTTCAGCAAGGTTGTTTGATGTGCTTAATGTTTGTCTTGTTTCAGAACCAGTTGTGCTTTTAATATCTCCAACTTGATTTGTTTGGACATTTCCAACAGAAAGGTTTACAGTCTCACCAGCATAAGCACCAATCTGGAAAGATTTGTTAGTAAAAGTACCATCTAGGAGTTTTTGACCATTAAACTGTGTAGTTTTTGCGATATTGTTTGCTT
>JALTUB010000034.1 GCA_027047745.1 Sulfurimonas sp. | reverse complement strand
CTGCCTTGATACTTGGGTCTGGTTTAAAACCTTTTAGCCAAACTTTCGGTATATCCTTTTTTATCAACTTTTCAATATTTCTTAAAAACTCATCTTCATCAACACAAACAAGGCTTATAGCTTCACCTTCGTTTCCTGCACGACCCGTTCTTCCGATACGATGCACATAATCCTCACTAACATTTGGCAGTTCATAATTTACTACATGAGGCAACTGGTCAATATCTATACCTCTTGCAGCGATGTCAGTAGCAACAAGAACCCTTACTCCACCAGTTTTAAAATCAGCCAAGGCTTTTGTCCTTGCATTTTGACTCTTGTTTCCATGAATGGCAGCAGAAGTTATGCCATCTTTTTCAAGCTGTCCACTCAAACGATTTGCTCCATGTTTTGTTCTTGTAAAAACTAAAACTTGTTTCCATTTACCCTCTTTTATAAGGTGTGTTAAAAGCTCTCGTTTTCGTTCTTTATCAACATGATACACAGCCTGTTTTACCATCTCACTTGAAGTATTTGCACGAGCTACTTCTATGAGTGTTGGTGACTTTAGAAACTGGCTTGAAAGTTTTTTGATAGCATCAGAGTAAGTAGCTGAAAAAAGAAGTGTTTGACGCTCATTTGGCAAAACCTTTATCACCTTTTTGATGTCATTTACAAAACCCATATCTAACATTCTATCAGCTTCATCAAGAATAAGAAAATCAATATGCTCAAGATTTATCGTCTTCTGAGAAATATGGTCAAGTAAACGACCAGGTGTTGCTACAACGATGTCTATACCTTTTCTAAGTGCCGTTATTTGAGGATTTATCTTAACCCCTCCGAAGATGACAGCTGATTTGTATGGAAGATGTTTACCATAAATCCTTACACTCTCTTCTACTTGCGATGCCAACTCTCTAGTTGGAGTTAAAACAAGTGCTTTTACTTGATGTTGCTGTGTTTTATGTTTTGAGCGACTTAAAAGTTCGAGCATTGGCAGAGTAAAACCTGCTGTTTTTCCTGTTCCTGTTTGTGCGCCAGCTAAAATATCTTTTTTTTGAAGTATTACTGGTATCGCTTGGGCTTGGATAGGTGTTGGTGTATCATAACCTTGTTCTTTGATTGCTTTTAATAGTGGGGCTGATAAGCCTAAATTTTTAAATGACATTAAATTCCTAATAACTAATATATTGGTTTATAATAGCATAAATTATGGGTAATGTAGATATAATTTCATAAATACTTTTTAGGATTCACAATGCTTACAGCCTCTATGTCTATCAAACCTAACAACCATCGCATTTATCAATGCAAAACAGATAAAAAACTAGAACTTTTAAACAAAGTTATTTTAGATAATTCAAATCTTGATATTTTGGTTGTTTGCTCAAAAGAGTCACAAATAATCAAAAACGCATTAGAAAACAGAGAGATAAAAGTTATAGAAGATAAAGAGCTAATAAAAAATAAAGATTTGAAATGCGAGATGCTAATTAGCTATGATTTACCAATCAAAAATATTGTTTATACAGCAAGGCTAAGTAAAGCTACAAAAAAAGCTATCATCTTACTTGATGAGTCCGAACAAAAAGATCTTTATGAAATAGAAATGCTTCTTGGTCGTGCTATAAAACAAGAGAAGATAGAGGGTTTTGAGTATGAAAAATCTGAGCCTAAAGATATAGACCCAAAACGAAAAACTATGAGTAAAGAGCAAATCAAAGAAGTTGCAAAAAAACGCTACGAAGAAAAAACTGGTGAACCTAAAGAAAAAACCTACGATAAGCCTAAAAGAGACTATGGCGATGAAGATAAAAAATCCTATGACAAAAATGGAAAAAAGAACTGGGATAAAAAGAAAAAAGCCCCTAACAAATTTTTAGGCAAAGATAAAAATGGAAAAGCTATATTTTCAGGTAAATCAGGCGACAGAAACCATCACTATGACGGAACCCCTAAAACATCAGGACGAACTATAAACATTAAAGCTCTTAAGCCTAAAGAAGATTAGACAAGACATCTTTGTCTAATTCTTGAAGTAACATATCAAAATCACTTTTATAAGTTTTATCTTGAGTGATTTTATATTTTATTTGTGTGATTTGCTCTTGTCTATACTATTTCAGCAGTAGTTTATTTTGAACTGTTGCAAAAAATTCTTTTGTATCTTGAGCATTCTTATCATCCATAGTAAAACCTTTGATGATATACTCTTGAAGTCGTGCAGTTGCCCACTGTCTAAATCGTACACCTTGGATAGATTTAACTCGATAACCAACCGATATAATTGTATCTAAATTGTAGTAGTTGGTTGGCTTAGTAGAAAAATCGGTTTTTCCGATTTTTCTCATTGATGACTCTTTTTCTAACTCTCCATCTTTATAGATGTTTAAAATATGCTCATTAATAGTAGAACGACCTTTTCCAAAAAGCTCTGCCATCTGCTCTATCGTTAGCCATATATTTTCATCTTGCAAGAGAACATCTACTTTTACATCACTGTTGTGTTTTTTATAGTTAGGATTTTATTCATACAAATTCAATCAACATAAAAGATAACATCATCATCTTCCAGTCCATATTTCTCAGAAATCAATTTCATATATTTCAATATTGCTGTTGCACTTAAATTGCTTTCTATATAAATATTTATATCATCGTTTAATTTAATCGGTTTTCTACATAATTCATGTTGATTTGTAATAATTCTTCTTTCTCTCCCTTGAAAATCATCATCAACTACAAAACTTTCAAACAACTGTGTATCATAATTGTATAAGTAATTATTAAACTTTATAAAACATTCTATCCAGCTTCTTTTTTTAATAACTAAAATTTCATTGTAAATTTTTATCTTTTTTGGTTTTGTTCCCGTCACATCTGTACTATCACTTAAAGTATAAAATTCTTGAATTTCAGATTTTATAAATAATGACTCTTTAATTATTGGAAACTTCCAAATATTAAAAGCTATATTTTCATATAAAAATTCAGCTCTTTTCTCTATTTCTTCTTTATCCCAATTGTTAAGAGTTTCAAAATATTTATTGAGTTTAATACCACTCGCTTTTAGTATCTCTTTTTTATCACTAAAACTTTTATTTGATAGATTTGAGTTATAACCACTTAATGTTAAATTACCAATGTTATGTAAATATTTTTCATGTACTTCTTGCGATTTATTCCCTAATTCAATTTCCCATTTTATAGTTAATTTTTGAGGCATTACATGTTCTATTGTTAAATCAGAGGCTGAAACTAATTCTTTATTTTTAAAGCTTTCCAAAGAGTATAAAAGATATTTTATATTTTTAAATTTATACATATTTTTTGTTGTAAAGTATTGTTTAAATTCTTCATCTCTTGGAAACATTGCTGTTCTTTTTTTTTCAATTAATATACTCGCTAAACATTCATAATAATTTTTTTTGTAATTGTCAATAGAGATTAATTCTTTGTGTAAAATCATAAAAACTTTATTTAAAGCATTTGTATTATATTCACAAACCAATCTTCTAAATACATAATTTCTAATTAATTTTATAGATTTAACTAAAATAATATCATCTATAATATTTTGGTTTAAATCACTAAATAAACTAAGCAAATAAGGAAAAGCAACTGTTACTTTTAAATCTTGAAACTCTTTAACTATTTTTGTAATTTCTTTATTATCATAATTTAGGTATAAAAATTTTGAATAAATATTTGAATAATATAATAAGTCTTGTAATAACTCTTCTGTGCTAATATTTAATTTTGATGAATATCTTTTAAAGGAAATATATACCTCGTTTTGTTTTGGTATATTACTTTCTTTCATTGTTAAATAATCTCTAATAAAAGAAGAGATTTTTTCACTGTTTAAAAGTTTTTCTATTTTTGACC
This sequence comes from Sulfurimonas sp., assembly GCA_027047745.1. Lineage (GTDB taxonomy): Bacteria > Campylobacterota > Campylobacteria > Campylobacterales > Sulfurimonadaceae > Sulfurimonas. Next base: position 21,209 of record JALTUB010000034.1, on the reverse strand, counting down.
AATACTCTTCAAAAAGATAATTTTGCTCTTCATGCTTTTTATCCATTAATATAAAATTTCTAATCAAATCAGCTTCACTTAGGCTTAGCCCTGTTGAGTTAATACTTTCAAAAATAAGTTGTGGGTCGTCTTTTTCTCTATCTAATTCAATGTAAACAATCCAAATTCTTCTAAATGCTTGAAAATATTTACTAATATCTATATCTGAATTTTCTATATGATTTTTAAATAATTTATAATTGATTAAAATCCTTGAATTTTGATTTTTATCTAACTCCATATTATTTAATAATTTTTCAAATATCTCATTATCATTTTTAATAGGTTTTAATTTGAGTTTGTTACTCCCTCTAATTTTATTAATTAAAAAGTTTTCAAATATCTCTTCTTTTTCCCATTTATCTTGGCTTAAATCGTAAATAGCTTTTAAAAACAACATTATTGTCGTAATTCTTTGCTGACCATCAATTATAATATACTCTTTTAAACCTTGTTCTAATGCTTCAGTATCATCACCTTTTATATATACAACTGAACCTAAAAAATGGTTATCTTTTTCTTGTTTTGCTAACACTTCAATATCTTTGATAAATTCATTACATTGAGTATTTAACCAGTCATAGTTTCTTTGGTAAACAGGTATTAAAAAATTGGTTTTGGGTTGAGATAAGAACTCTTCAAATCGTATTTCACTTGCTTTCATTTATATACTTTCCTTGTTTAAGGTTAAGTTTTTAATATTCATCTTAGAGATTTTATAACAAAAAAAGCTACCACAATAGTTCACTTTGTGGGTCGGCTTCTACCTCTGTTCTTGGGGGTTTTGAGATGTTGCTAAAATACTCTTTTTTACCCTTGATATTTACCTCAACTATACCCTTTGGAATATCAAACTTTCTTTTTACTTGAGGATACAGTTTTAGCAGTTTTTGATAATATTTACTAAACGCAGGACCAGCAACTCTGCCACCTGTCTCTTTGTGATACATAGGAGTATTGTCATCATTTCCAAACCATACTACTGTTTCAATAGTTGGTGAATAACCTGCAAACCATGCATCTACATTGTTGTTTGTTGTTCCTGTTTTTCCTGCTAGTTCTATGCCTTTAGCATTTGCTCGTCTTCCTGTTCCTCTTTTTATAACATCCATCATGATTGATGTCATGATAAAAGATTGGGTAGGAAGTGCCACTTCGGATGAGTTCATCTCTTTAGTATATACTGTTTTATCGCCTTGAGTAATACTTGATATAAGGTTTGTGTTTACCTCTACTCCCTTATTTGAAAAAGATGTGTAGTAATATGCAAGCTCAAGAGGAGATAAAGATATACTGCCTAGAGAAATGGAAAGGTTATGTGGTAAATTTTTTATATGAAAGGCTTGAAGTTTTTTATATAGAGAGTTTAATCCTAACTCATTCACAAGATTGATTGTAGCAAGGTTTCTTGAGTGAACAAGGGCTTCTCTAAGAGGTATCAAACCTTTATAATCTTTTTCATAATTTTTTGGTTGCCACTTCATCTCTTCGCCATTTTTTTCATAAGCATAAGTTTTAGCAATATCGACAAGCTTTGTAGCTCCAGAGTACCCAAGATTTACGGCTACTTGATAGATAAAAGGCTTGAACGCAGACCCCGGCTGTCGTCTTCCCTGTGTTGCACGATTGAATGAACTCTTTTTATAATCAACACTACCCACAAGAGCTAATATATCACCAGTTGCAGAGTCTAGTGAAACTAATGCTCCGTTTAGTTGAGAAACATTAACATCCTGCACTTTAAACTCTTCATCACCTGTTTTTTGAGCAATGGCCAACTTTTTCAAATCTTTTGCTTTATATTTTTCTATTCTCTTTAGTGCTAAGTTATAAGCGTATTTTAGTGACTCTTTAGCAGCATTTTGCAATCTTAAATCAATAGTTGTATAGACTCTATAGCCACCTGTTCTAAAGTCTTTTATACCTTTAGCTCTCATGATTCTAGCAACTTCATCAACTATAAATGGTGCTTTGTTTTTAGTAAGTGTGTCATTATAAACTTTTGGAGATTCTGCCAAAGCACTTGCATAAGTCTTATCATCTATCCAGCCTAAAACATGCATTCTTGTCAGAACACGATTTGCTCTTCCCATAGATATTTCATAGTTTCTTGTTGGAGCATAAGTGCTTGGTGCTTTTGGCAATCCAACCAAGATAGCCATCTCTTTGAGTGTTAAATCTTCTAATCGTTTGTGAAAGTACCCATCGGCAGCTGTTTTGATACCATAGTAACCATGCCCATAATAAATCTCATTTAAGTATCTCTCTAGTATCTGCTCTTTTGTTAATACTCTCTCTAACTTTATGGCATAGATTGCCTCTTTTATCTTACGAGATAATTTTTTTTCTCTAGTCAAAAGTACATTTTTAACAAGTTGCTGAGTGATTGTACTAGCACCCTGCACTGCCTTACCAGCTTTAACAATCTTTAATGCAGCCCTAAAAATAGCTTCTACATTTATACCATGATGTTCAAAAAATGTTGTATCTTCTATGGCTACAAGTGCTTCAATGATACGAGGAGGAATCTCATCATAAGAGGCATAAAATCTATTTTTTTTGTAAAAAACATTTGCAATTCTGTCACCATTTCTATCATAAATAATAGAAGTCGTTGATGGTTTATAATCTACTAGCGAAGATATATCATACTTATATGCTGTTAAAAAATATCCAAGAACGATAAGGGGAGAGAGAAATCCCAAGATAACAATCGTTAAAATAATCTTCTTAATACTAAATCGTTTCATTGTCTAAATTTCCTATTTGCAAAATTGGCATCTATAAGTGTTTTTGTATATTCTTCTTTTGGTTCTTCTAATATGTTTGATATTATACCTTTTTCTACAACTCTTCCATCTCTTATAACACAAATATCTTCACAAAGTAGAGATGCTGAAGCTATATCATGAGTTACAAAGAGCATTAAAAACTTCTCTTTTTCTTGTAACTTTTTTAAGAGTTCTAAAACCATCACTTTTGTTTCTGGGTCAAGTGCTGTTGTTGGTTCATCTAGTAAAAGAAGTTTTGGTTTTGACTCTAGTGCCATAGCTATTACCACTCTTTGGAGTTGCCCACCTGAGAGTTCAGGTGCAAATCTATCAAGAAGTGAGAGTTCAAGTCCAACTTCATCAAAGAGTTCATGAACTCGTTTATCATCACTAAAGAACTGTTTTCTTATCTTTGTAAGTGGAGATAGTGCTGTAAATGGGTTTTGAGGGACTAAAGAGAGTGTTTTACCAGCGATTAGCTCAAAATCCCCATCAAATTCAAGCTCACATGTCATAGATGTAGGTAACATTCCTAAAAGTGCTTTTAGTGTTAAACTTTTACCACTACCACTTTGACCTACTAAGGCTAAAGATTTGTTGATAGTAAAATTTATATCGACTAAATTTTTCTCTTCTAGTCTTATTTTTAGTCTTGATATATTCATCGTTTAATTTTAGCCAAATTTTTACATAACTTTCTTAACTCACTTTCATTCTCACCTAACCTAGCTATAAGTCTGATAATAGCTTTTTTAACTGTAGGTTGACGGATAGCACCAACTGCAAAGCCTAAACTTTTTAGCTCATTTTTTATCTCTATGACTTTTTTATTGTCATTTACTAAAACTGGAACGATTAAACCATCTACTTTTATGCCTAGTTCTTCATAGATTATTTTTTGTCTGCTTTTGATGTCATCTTTTAATCTTTCGCAATTTTCTTGTATATAGACCAAAGAGTTATGTGCTAAAAGTGTGTCATATAAAGAGAGTGATGTTGCATAGATTATAGGTTTTGCACGATTTAAAAGATACTCTATGATATGCTCACTTGCTAAGATAAAAGCACCGAAACTTCCATAAGCCTTTCCAAGTGTTCCCATTTTTATATAATTTTCTTTTACTTTTACACCATAATAATCAAAAACACCCATCAGTTTCTTACCAACAACACCACTACTATGAGCCTCATCAACTATAAGCAAGGCATTAAATTTATCTACTATCTCAAATATCTCTTTTTTAACTAAATCCCCATCCATAGAGTAGATACCCTCAACAGCGACAATATTTCTTTTAGCCTTAGAGTTACTAAGAAGTAAATGCAGTTCACTCATATCATTGTGTTTGAAAAATTTTACATCTATACCATTTATGTTTGAAGCCAAAACTCCTGAAGCATGATAAAGCTCATCCATAAAAAGTGTATCTCCCTTTCTAACAAGGGCTTCAACCAAGGCAATATTTGCATTAAATCCACTTCCAAGCACTACTCCTGCTTCAAAATCATTTGCTTTACAAAGAGCGTCTTCAAAATTTTTATGCACTTTATGATAGCCATTGACCAGCATTGAAGCTTTTGAAGAGTTAATATCTAAAGTATCTAAAGTCCGAGAGCTTTTTTTATGCAGTTTTTTTTTGTGTGATAGTCCAAGATAATCATTTGAAGCAAAATCTTTTAAGGAGTTATCTATAAGTTCTCGTGTTCTATATCGTCCTGACTTTTTTAAAGCTCTTAACTCATTTTCATAAGGGTTCACTTAGATAAACCTTTGTAAGATTTCTGTTGTAAGTCCCATCGCTGTACTCTCATAACCTTTTACTTCTTTTATATATTTTTTACAAAAGCCCTCAACCATACAAGCACCAGCTTTTCCTCGCCACTCACCACTTTGCAAATACTTATCTAAATCATACATATCAAACTTTTTAAAAATATAATCTGTTTTAGAAATATCAATAATCTTTTTCTCTTTTGAGTGATATATCATACAAGTTACAATAGAAGTTACACTATCACTTTGGGTCATTAAAATATTTTCTGCATCATCTACACATCGTGCTTTACGCAAGATTTGCCCTTGTGAGGTAACTACAGTATCTGCAACTAAAAGAGGCATGTCTTCATACCCAAAAGCTTTTAAATTAGCTTCATATTTACCTATCGTAGCTTGATAAACAAAGTTCTTCGGTGAAGTAGCGATTATCTGTTCTTCATCAAAATCAACACTCTCTTGCTTAAATGCAATACCTGCATTTTCTAAAAGCATCGCTCTCGTTTGTGAAGATGAGGCTAAACGGAGCATGAAATTCTTAGTAAGAACTTCTTAAAAATACACCAATATAAATTGCTACTATTCCTAAGATTATATTTAATGGCACCATATACTTGCCAATTAGTCCAAGTTTTGCTTTTGCACCTGTTGCATCACCTTTTATAAGTAACTTCTCTGCTTTGCTTCTTAAAAACATCATGAGAGCTAAATTTCCTGCCATTATCATCCAAATAGCCTCTTTTGCATGAATAAGGTTGTAAAGAAAAAAGGCATTTTCATCTATCACATTATGATTTGCATCAACTGCAGCTTCACGAAAACCAAGACCTACTGCCATGATTACAGCTGTTATGATGAGAATAACAACAAATGGTGTGACAATCCAAAAGAGTCTTTTTAAAGCATGAGAAACTCTCTCAAGTCTATGAAGAGGAGACTCAATCTCGGCAAAGGAGTTATGAGCTGCAAAACGCATAGCCACCATGCCCCCTACCCAGATAACTGCACTTATAACATGCAAAAATATTATCTGTACTCTATAATCTGCAAATATTTCGTATATAAATTCTTTCATTATTTTAGTGCCTCTTTGATATATTCTAAAGCCTCTGTTTTAGCTTCTGGAAGTTTTGTAGCATCTTTTCCACCAGCTTGAGCGAAGTCTGGGCGACCACCTCCACCACCACCTAAAATAGGTGCGATTTTTTTAATCCAATCACCAGCTTTAGCGTTTGCATCCTTGACCCCAGCAGCGATAAGAACTTTCTCTCCTTTTACTTGAAAAAGCATTACACAAAGTTTCTCATTTTGATTTTTAAGTTCATCTATCTTCTCTTTTATATCTCCACTTGGGTACTCTTGAACAACAACTGCAACACCATTTATCTCATCAGCACTTATCTCTACTTTTGATGACTCTTGTGCCTCTTTAAGCTCCAGTTTTAACTCAGTGATAGTTGATTTTAAACGAGATATTCCAGATAAAGCATCAAGGTTTTTAACCTCGTTTTGTATCTCTTGGAAAACTTCTCTTTGCTGGGAAAAATATCTATAAGCAGAGTTTCCACAAACAGCTTCAATGCGACGCACACCAGCTGAAACACCTGACTCTTTTGTGATGATAAATGAACCGATATTTGCTGTATTTTTCACATGAACACCACCACAAAACTCTATACTTGCATCTCCAAAACTAACAACACGGACTTCATCGCCATATTTTTCACCAAATTGTGATTTTGCTCCAGACTTTTTAGCTTCATCTATGGCTAAAACTTCTGTTTTTGCGGCTATCCCTCTCATAATCTCGTAGTTTACTCGTCTCTCTATCTCTGTAAGTTCACTCTGACTTATCGCCTTTGGATGTGAAAAGTCAAAACGCAATCTTGTTACTTCAACTAAAGAACCAGCTTGTGAGATATGATCACCCAAAACATCGCTCAGCACTGCATGAAGTAAGTGAGTAGCAGAGTGGTGTTTTGTAATCTCTCCACGGCTAATATCTACAAGAGAATCTACAAGATTTCCAACGCTTAAAGTTTGTGTTGTTTGAACTTGAGAAAGATTAAGTCCAAAAAATTTCTTTGTATCTAAAACTTTTGCAAAATTTTCTAACTCTCCCTCATCACCAGTTTGTCCCCCACTCTCAGCATAAAAAGGTGTAATATCCAGATATACCCAACCTTTACTACCAGCTTTTAGAGCTTTTACTCTTTTAAAATTTTTATCCAAAAGTGCCAATACTTCACCAGAGTGACTAATAAAGTCATAACCTACAAAAGTGTTCTCACCAAACTCTTCTAAAAGAGCTTTAAAATCGCCTTGAACAGCCTCATCTCCACTACCTTTCCAAGCAGCTTTAGCACGAGTTCTCTGCTCTAGCATAAGTGATTCAAAAGTACCCATATCAAGCTCTAAGTTTTTCTCTTTTAGCATATCTTCTGTCAAATCAATAGGAAAACCAAAAGTATCATAAAGTTTAAAAGCAACCTCACCTGAAAATACTTTTTTTGTAGTTTTTAACTCTTCATTAAATAGTGCTATTCCTGATTCTATAGTTTTGAAGAATCTTGCCTCTTCTAACTCTATCTGCTCTTTTACAGCATCAGACTTTTGAGATAGATATTCATACTCTCCACCCATGATATTAACAACAACATCAACAAGTTTAAACATAAAAGGAGAACGAAATCCAAGTAAGTAACCATGACGAACAGCACGACGCAAGATACGACGAAGTACATAACCACGACCCTCATTTGAAAAGTTTGTTCCTTGAGATAGTAAAAAAACTGCTGTTCTGATGTGGTCGGCTATAACTCTATAAGATGCACCTGTTTCATACTTATACTCTTTGTTGATTAGCTCTTGGACTCTGTTAATTATCGGCATAAAAAGGGATGAACCGTAGTTTGAAAGTTTACCCTCTTTTATGGCAACAACTCTCTCAAGCCCCATTCCAGTATCAATAGAAGGTTTTGGAAGTGGTGTCATAGTTCCGTCTGTAGCTCTCTCATACTGCATAAAAACAAGATTCCAAATCTCTAAAAATCTATCACCTTCGCCACCCATCTTATCTTCGCTTCCAGAAAAATACTCTTCTCCTTGGTCATAAAAAATCTCAGAGCATGGTCCACAAGGTCCTGTTTCACCCATCTGCCAAAAGTTATCAGCATCGCCAAGACGCATAATCCTATCTTTTGCTATATGCTTTTGCCATATAAGTTCTGCTTCATCATCACTATCATGAACCGTTACCCAAAGCTTATCTACATCAAGTTTTATAACCTCAGTGATAAACTCCCACGCAAAGCCAATCGCCTCTTCTTTGAAGTAGTCACCAAAACTAAAGTTCCCCATCATTTCAAAAAAGGTATGATGTCTTGCAGTATGTCCAACATTTTCAAGGTCATTGTGTTTTCCACCTGCACGAATACAAGTCTGACATGAAGTAGCACGAGGGTTTGATGGAGCTGGGATTTCACCTGTAAATATAGACTTAAACGGCACCATTCCAGCATTGTTAAAAAGTAGCGAAGCATCATCAGGCACTAAGGCTGAAGATGGGACTCTTTTGTGTTGTTTTGATTCAAAAAATTTTAAATATTCTTCTCTAATATTCATGTTTATATCTCTTATTGTAAAATTAAAAAATTATACCTAAAATTCACTAAAATTTAGCTCATCCTTTATTTTTATGCTCTTATAATGAGTTTGAAAAATATCTGCAGCAATCCCACTTTCATATCCAAGTATCTCTTTTTTTGAGTTTAAAACAGGTGTAGTTTTATATCCACATGAGGGCGATTTTGATTTGAGGACAATAGCATCTACCTCTTCGTTTTGTTCAATAAAACTATTGATTTCATCACTTAAAAGTTTTGTTACATCTCTGTTGGTTTCATCAGTAAAAATCTTTTTTTTACCATTTACTTCCACAACACTTATGCGTTCTCTTGGTGTACCAAAAACAGGAGCTTCAGGACAGAAGGGGATAATCTCCCACTCTTTATAATGCTCCAAAATAGACGCATACTTTTTTGTTTTTCCATCATAACGACAATACTCACCTAGTAAACAAGCAGAAATAATTACTTTTTTCTTAACAGATGACAATGCTTTTTATCTCTGTCATCTCTTCAATAGCAAAACGAGGACCCTCTCGTCCTACACCACTTAGTTTAATCCCACCATAAGGCTGAATATCAAAACGCAATGTTGGCATATCATTTATAACTATTCCACCTGCATCTAGTTCATCTATGGCACGATTTGTTATGCTTAAGTCATTGGTAAAAACAGAAAACTGTAGTCCATAGGGTGAACTGTTCATTTTTGTAACTGCTTCATCAAAACTATCTACTTTTACCAAAGAGACTATAGGTGCAAAAACTTCTTCACAAACTATCGCCATATCATCAGTCACATTTGCCATCACACAAGGAAAAAACATTCTTCCCTCTCTATGAGGAGGAAATAGTGGCGTTGCACCCTCTTCTATCGCACTCTGTACCCAATTCATAGCACGCTGTGATGCTTCATCATCTATCAAAGGTCCCATAAAAGTGTCATACTCATAAGGAGAGCCAACTTTTAGCTTTTTTGTCTCTTGTGCCATTAGTTGAGCAAATTCGTCATACACTTCTGCTTGAACATAGATGCGTTGCAAAGATATACAAACCTGTCCAGAGTTTACAAAAGCACCAAGAGTACATCTACTGGCTGCAAGTGCTAAATCTGCCGATTTTTCCACAAATGTTGCTGCATTTCCACCAAGCTCTAAGGCTACTTTTTTTATACCTGCATTTTTTGTAATGATATTTCCAACGGGTACTGAACCTGTAAAACTTACAACTCTCGGGATGTCACTTGTGATTAAAGCACTTCCAACCTCTGCATCTCCATAAACAAGGCTTAGAGCATCTTTTATAGCATATTCACTCTCTATAAAAAGTTTTGCGAACTTATAAGCAGTCAAGGGAGCTTCAGGAGTCGGTTTTAAAACTACAGCATTTCCAGCTACAAGAGCAGGAGCAAGTTTATGAGCTACAAGATTTAGAGGAAAATTAAAAGGGGTAATGGCTACAACAACGCCAACTGCTTCACGACGAAAAAAGCTTATACTCTTTTTTCCACTAGGCATTGCGTCTGTATTAATCGTTTCGCCATGCATTGTTCGCATAGTTTCTGCTGAGAGGGTTAAGGTCTCGATACATCTATCAACTTCAACACGGGCAAAAGATATAGGTTTTCCAACTTCATCAGTAATCGTTTTTGCCATATCTTCTTTTTGTTCTTGAAGTTTTGAAGCTACATCTAAAAGCCAAGAACAACGCTGAGAAAGTGTTGAGCGTTTAGCATCTTTACTCGCACTCTCTGCAATTTTTAATGCCTTTCTTGCATCATCTTCATGACATATAGGAGCTAGAGACACAACATCACCATTAAAAGGAGAAAATCTCTTACTCATCTCTTCTCTTATAACTTCTTTTGAACCAAAAAAAATCTTCGCTTGCATATAAAATCCTTTACATAGTTATATTTTCTATTAACTCAATATCTTTAGGTGTTACAATTACGCCATCATACATATAATCCACATTTAACTTATTTCTTTTCAAATATACATGACCTGTTCTTATAAGTCGTGATAGTTTTTGCTTCGTTATATTCTGCACAGCACTCTCATAATCAACACCACTTTTTACTTCTACAAAATGCAAGGCATCATCTTTACTTGCTATAATATCTATCTCTCCAAAACGAGAGTAAAAGTTTCTCTCTAGTATATAATAACCTTTTGATTGTAAAAATTCTACAGCTTTATCTTCTGCAAGATTACCCTTTGCTCTACTCATTTAACAATTGATTACATTCACTTTTATGGACTTAAACGCAGCTGTCATGATAAGTTCATCACTCTTATCACCAAAGATATTGTTTAACTTTGTATCAGCATAATGAAATGTTGCAAAAAGAGTCTTTGGTTGGACTTTATCTGTTAGCTTTATTGTTATCGGGTTTGTTTGTCCATACTCTGTTTTAAGTATTACTTTATCACTTGTAAAATCTTTTGCATCATCTTCATGAACAAGCAAAACATCCTCAGCATAGCGTTTGTTGAGGCTTTGTGTATATTTTGTTTGGGCAGAGTTATTGTAATGTTGCAAAGCTCTACCAGTAGTTAGATAATAACCTGTTAGTGCTTTGTTAGTTATCTCTTTAACCATTCCACGCAGTTTATATGCTTGATAATGAAACGAGCCTAAGCCATCTTCTGTTCTAAAATCCAACTGATGAAGGATTGGTGTATCTTCAGCATGAACAGGCCATTGCAGACCTCTTTTTCTATGCTTTTGAAGTCTCACATAAGAAGCACCACTAAATCGTCTATATGCTACTTCTCTAACTTCATCCCAAACATCTTTTGAGCTTTCATACGAAGAATCTCCACCCATTTTATTGTCAAGTTGTTTTATAACTTCCCAATCATCTGGCAAATCAGACTTAACTAAAGGTTGCGATAGATGCAGTCTTCTCATAGCATTTATATATACACCTGTTTTTTCATAAGCTGACTTGACACCAACAACTATGTCGGCACGATGAGCTATATCTGTCATGAACAACTCTTGAACAAAGATAAGTTCTAAGTTATTAAAGGCAGTGTCTATTTTATTTAGATTTGGATGAATATGCGTTAAATCTTCACCGATATTCAGAACAGCTTTTATGCTTCCATCTATCATACCATCAACAAGCTGTGGAGTCATAAGCCCTATCTCTTTTGGTGTTTGATAATCAGGTGCATAATAAGGCAACATCCCCATATCACAGACACCTTGCACATTTGTTTGCCCACGAAGAGGCATAAGCCCTGCCCCTGGTTTTCCTATATTTCCTGTCATGAGAGCAAGATGTGTTATAGCCATAACTGCATAAGAACCATCTGTGTGTTCTGTGATTCCAAGTCCCCAAAATATCATTGACTTTTTCAGAGCATATTCTCGTGCGATTTTTGGAATCATCTTACTTAGATACTCATACCCCTCTATATTTTCAAAATATTTAGGATTTGCGTATGGGTCATCTAAGATATTCGCTTTAAAATCAAGAAAACCTTTAGTTCTATCTTCTAAAAAAGCATCATCATAAAGCTCTTCATCTATAATGACGAAAGCTAACATATTTAAAACTAAAAGATTTGCTTCATGAGGGATGATAGCCTTATACTTTGAAAAACGGTGAAGTTTTATCTCTCTTACATCAAAAACTGCAAGATTGTCATTTTCACGCGCTACATCTAAGATACGATTGGCAATTATCGGGTGAGCTTCTGTTGTATTTGAGCCAAAAACAATCATAAACTCAGAGTTATAAATATCATTGTAAGGATTTGTCGCAGCTCCCTCACCTATTGTCATCCTCATCCCCTTTAAAGATGGAGAGTGACAAACTCTCGCACAATTATCAACATGTGGAGAGTTTAGCGTCTCGCGTGTAAACTTTTGAAAGAAAAAAGCACTTTCGCATGAACTTCTAGCTCCACCTAAAGAGCAGACTGATTTTCTACCATACTTCTCTTGAATATCTTTTAGTTTAAGTGAAGCAGCAGTTGTAGCACTGTCCAAATCTGTTTCATACCAAGTATCGTCTAAACTTGTTAGATTGGAAGATATAGCATTTTTTATGGCAGGATTTTTATCTAAAAAACTTTTTCTTATGCGAGGTATGCGAAGTCTCTCTTTTGCATCCACAAAATCAAATCCGTACTTACCTTTAACACATAACTTACCCTGAGAAACAACACCATCTGGATGTGCAAAAATCTTCTTTATCTTGTTCTCTTTAGTGTTTACATGAGCTGCTATATCACAACCAACACCACAATATGCACATACGCTATCTATCGTTTCTATATTTTCCATAAAATTATCCTAGAACTAATTGATGTAGTTTATTATTTTCTCTCTTAAGAAGTTTGGAAGTAAGTTTAAAAGTCTAATGATTAAATAAAATCTAAAGGGAAAAGCATACACTCTTTTATCTCTTTTTATAGCCTTTATCATTCTTTCTACAGCTTCATGTGTTTGCAAGAAAAAAGGCATGTTAAACTCATTTTTATCTGTCAATTCACTCTTTATAAAACCTGGCAAGATAGTTATAACTTTTATCCCAAACTTGTTGTACTTGTACCTTATACCCTCTGCATAGGCATTTAAGGCTCTTTTTGATGAGCTATAAACCTTTGAACTTGGCATAGAAAAAAGTGAAGCTAAAGAGGAGATAAAAACTATTTTTCCTGATTTTTGTTTTTGAAATTTTGGAAGTAATACCTCTAAAATTGCATGATTTGACAGAACATTTACATCATAAAGATTTTTAAACTCATCTATTGTAGGAAGTTTTTTCGCATGTCCAAGAGAGATACCTGCATTTAACACTACCATATCAACTTCACCTATACCCTCTATCTTCTCTTGTAAAGGTGTAAAATCTGTCACATCGGCTACAACTATCACAATACTTTTACATCTCGTTTGTAATTCATCTTTAAGGAGTAAGAGTTTTTGCTCACGACGAGCAAGAAGAACAAGTTCATTATCTAAACTTGCATATTGTCGTGCAAATTCAGCACCTATACCTGAACTTGCACCAGTTATTAAGATTTTCACTTAATCTACACTATCCTAATCATAACAGGTCTAGCATTCACAAAATCAAGTGCTTCAAGCTCATCTATCATCGCTTGAATATCTCTCTCATAAGCTATATGTGTTGAGATAAGAAGATTTGCACTCTCATTGTCAGATGAACGCTGTAACATGGTCTCTACTGAGATATTATGAGACTCAAATATCTTAGTTATACTCGCTAGAACACCAGCTTTATCTGTTACGCTCACTCTTAGATAGTATTTTGATTCTATATTTGCAGTCGGTTTAAGAGTTAGTTTATCACCCTCCATAGGTCTATTAAACCCAAGCATTGGAGCAGATTTTCCACTTCTTGCTATGTCTATGATATTTGCAACTACTGCCGATGCAGTTGCATCGCCACCAGCACCAGGACCATAGTAGAGTGTTTCTCCAACTTTATCACCAATAACAGAGATACCATTCATAACACCATCAATCTTAGCTATCATCTCATCTTGGCTTATCAAACATGCATGAACTCTTAACTCAACTTCATTTGCATCTTTTTTTGCGATACCTAAAAGTTTGATAGCGTATCCGAACTCTTTAGCAAAAGATATATCCTCCTGAGTAACATTTTGGATGCCCTCGATGAGAATATCCTCAGGTTTTGCATCTATGCCATAAGCGATAGAAGCTAAGATGAGAAGTTTATGAGCTGCGTCAAATCCACCAACATCAAAAGATGGGTCAGCTTCAGCATAACCCAACTCTTGAGACTCTTTTAATATCGCATCATAGGCAACACCATCATTTGTCATCTGTGTCATCATATAGTTACAAGTTCCGTTCATGATACCCATTATTGACTCGATGTGATTAGCCGATAAGCCATCTCGAAGAGCATTAATGATTGGGATACCACCTGCAACTGAGGCTTCATACTCAAAGGCTATATCTTTTGCAATCGCTTGAAGTTCATAACGATGATATGCAAGAAGTGCTTTGTTTGCAGTTACAACTGCTTTACCAGCGTGAAGTGCTTTTTTTACAACTTCAAATGGTTCTTCAACACCACCCATCAACTCCACAACTATATCAATCTCTTCATCATCAAGTATATCATCAACGCTATCACTAAAAGCGATGTCAAGACCTCTTTTCTTTGAAAGATTTCTAACTACGCCACTCTTTACAATTATATCAACACCAGCACGAGCGCTAATCATATCAGCGTTATCACGAAGTATCTCTGCTACACTTGTGCCTACTGTTCCAACACCTATTATTCCAACTTTAATCATCTACTTTTCCTTATCACAATCAAACTGTTTTAAAAACTCTTTGATATTTCTTGCTGCTTGACGGATACGATTGTCATTTTCTATCAAGGCAATACGGACATAGCCCTCGCCATAAGCACCAAAACCTATACCTGGGGAAACTGCTACTCCTGCTTCTGTTAGCAATCTCTTAGAAAATTCTAAAGAGCCTAAATGCTCAGCACATTTTGGGATTTTTGCCCATGAAAACATACTTGCTTGGTTTTTTCGTATATGCCATCCAGCTCTATCAAAGGCTTCTATCAGTACATCTTGACGATGGTCATATTTATCGGTAATGTCTTGCACACACTGTTGGTCGCCATTTAGTGCTACAGTTGATGCAACTTGTATAGGCGTAAACATCCCATAATCTAACCATGATTTTATCTTTTGCAAAGCACCTATAAGCTTTTTGTTTCCAACAAAGAAACCGACACGCCACCCAGCCATATTGTAACTTTTTGAGAGTGTAAATGACTCCACAGCCACATCTTTTGCACCAGGGACAGACATGATTGATGGTGTTTTATATCCTCCAAAAGTTATGTCGCCATAAGCTATATCAGAGATAACATAAAATCTTTTTTCTTTTGCCATTGCAACCAAACGAACATAAAATTCAGGTGTTACAGTTGCTGTTGTGGGGTTATGAGGAAAGTTTACTAAAACATATTTTGGTTTTGGTGAACTCTCTTTAAAAACCCTCTCTAAACTTTGGAAAAATTTATCTTCATCTACTCTATAATCTTCATCGAACTCTATACCAAACTTCACCACATTTCCACCAGCTAAGATAAAAGCGTATTCATGAATAGGGTAAGTAGGGTCAGGGATAACTGCTACATCACCTGGGTTTGTAATGGCATAAGTGAGGTGGGCATAACCCTCTTTACTGCCCATAGTTGCTACACATTCTGTTTGTGGATCTAAGGTACAGTCATAGCGTCTTTCGTACCAATCAGCAATCGCTTGAAGTAGTTTTGGGATACCTTTAGAGACAGAATATCCATGAGTTTTTGTTTTTTGAGCAGATTCAACTAGTTTGGCACGGATATGCTCAGGAGTATCCCCATCAGGATTTCCCATAGAAAAGTCTATAACATCCTTTCCAGCATGACGCTCAGCCATTTTTATGTCATTTACTTCTGCAAATACATACTTTGGAAGTCTCTCAACACGGTTAAATTTTATCTCATCAAACATAAGTACCTCTTTAAAATTATTACTGCTATTTTAGCTAAATATGTTTAGAATAAAATTATCGTATGCCGTAGGGGGAGAGAACTAATTCATCTTTTACATTTTTTAGAGTATAAAGATCTGAAATTTTCATGTATTTTGCACGCTTTGGAATATCAACAGAAACTAGTCGCGTTTTTTTATCTATTTTAGTCACATTCAAGAGGTGAAGTGATGAATCATAATAGGAGATTTGTGGATACCAATGATTTCTACGAGAACTTCTAATTTTCAATCTTTGTATCATGGAACAATCTAGCCAATGAGCATATAAGGAGTGTTTTAATTCTACTTTTTTTGAATCTTCTAGTTTTAAAAGGTTTAAAAAACCAGCTCTCATGTCCACTGTATAAGTCCAATCAGTAGCAGATTTTCTTGTAATATTTGTGATATAACAAGCACTTTTAGCTAACTCAGTTTGTAAAACTATAGGATCAGTTGCATATTCACTTGTCATGGCTATGCTCCAAGTAAACTCAGAAGAGTTTAGTTTTGATGCAGTTGTAACATAACGGTAGTAACCGATATTTCGTAAGGAGTCGCCCATTATTTTCACAAAAAACAGAGGAGAGCCGCTAGTTTTAAAACTAAGCTTTATCTCTTTTGGTGTTTTAAAAAAAAGTTTTAAAAGACCATTCTCTTTTAAAGTTTTAACAACCTTAATATCGTCAACTCTATCATTTATGTAAAAAGAAGATTTTGGATCAAAGATAACATTTATAAAGTTTTTCTTTTTTTCATAACTCTCATGCCCTAGAAAGTTTTCTATTTTTTGAGCTAAAAGATTTTTATCCAAAACAATTTTTTCATTAGAATATCCTAAAGAAAACAGAAGAGCGATTGATAAAAACAGTTTTACCATAGACGACCTTTGTTGAGTTTTTTAAACGCTTTAAGAGTTAATTTTTCTAACTTTCCATCTTTATATCTAAATCTAAGATTATGTGCAGAACGACTGCTTATTACTTTTCCATTTAAGTTTATATCAACGAAGCCATGTCCTAATGATAAAAGCCACTCTTTATTTGGATTAAGTTCTAACTTATGCGATATAACTGTCTGTTTTTTGATATTGTCAGTTTTATCGATATAACCTATCCACAATTTTGACTTTGGTAGGATAATGATAGGAGATAGTTTTTTATTAATAATTTCTTTGGAAATTTCCAATTTTTTAACAGTATTTATTTTAGTTTTCGTTATATTTTTATCTGAACTATTCTTATCTGTTACATTTTTATCACTAGCTATCTCTACAGCTTTCTTTAGTGTAGTTAGATTTTTTGTAGCACTCTCTATGACACTATTATCGATGGGTTCATGTACATTTTTTTGAGTATTAAATTCAAAACTATAATAAATCGCTACCACAAAAATAGCTAAGGCTATCAAAAAATATATAATAACTGCATTGCTTTTTTTAGTAACAAAAACTTCTTTGTTCTCACTATCTTCTACTTTTACAGAAGCGAAATATTCTAAACCTTTTTCTCTTAAAGAGGACAAGTCTTTATTGTATTCTCTTTGCAAGATAGAAACGAATCCAAGGAATTGAATTTTATCCAAATCTTCAAAACTCTCATGTATTATACTTTGTACATGTTTAAGTGCTATATGAGTGTCATCACTTATCTTTTGTGCGCCTATCTCTCTTAAACTATCCATCTCTTTTAACATTATCTCATCCTATCCATCAAAATAGCAGCTGCTACACTTACATTTAGTGAGTCAAAATCATGTGACATCTTTATACTAACAGCACAATCAAGTTTAGAAACAACACGAGAGGATAAACCCTCCCCCTCGCTACCTAAAACTAAAACTTTCTTCTTATCGATTCTTGTTTCTCGTATATCCATACCACTCATGTCTGCACCATAAGAGGTAAATCCTGACATTTTAAGTTCATTTAAAACATCATGAACATTGTTTTCTATAGCAAACGGCATATCAACAAGTGCACCTGTACTTGTTCGCATTATATGTTCTAAAGGTAAACTTTTGACACCACAAGCTATAATCGCATTTACACCAAGAGCGTAAGCACTTCTAACAATAGCACCTATGTTACCTATATCGGTAAGACCAGAGAGGACTAAAACGAACTTTTTATCAAGAAAAAAATCATATGGTTGAAGTTGATAATCATCAACCTCTGCTAAAAATCCCTGATGAGAAGCATTTTTACACATCTTTTGTGCAGCCTCATTTGGGATTCTCTTCACTTCAAAACCCATCTTCATAAGACGAGAATACTCTTTTTTTTCTAACTCTTTAGCTAGATAAAGTTTTTTTATCTTATTTGGATATTTGTTGATATAATAATAGATTGGTTGTTTGGCATAAATTAACATAAAAGTATTTTATCTAAAAAAGCTTAAGTGCTTATATCTCTAATAGCCTTTGATAACATACTTTGGTATTTTCACCTGTGATTTTACTGATTAGTTTAGCTTGAACTTTCTTTGGCAAGTCCAATTTTAAAACATCTTTTTGACTGATAGCTGATTCTGCTTGTGCCTCACTTGCTCTAATGACAACAACCCATTCACCTCGAAAGTTTCCAGCCAACTCTACTAAAGCCTCTGAAGCTGTACCTCTAAAATATTTTTGATATTTTTTAGTAAGTTCTTTAGCTAAAAAAAGTTCGCGAGATGGTTCTTCTTTTTCTATCTCTAAAAGTAATTTTTCTAAACGGTGAGGAGACTCATACATGATGGTTGTATAACCATTATGCAGTGCTTTTAAGAGTCCTGCTTTGCGAGAGTTTCCTTTATGATCTAAGAAACCAAAGAAAAACATCTGTGTCTGAACAAATCCACTTGCAACAAAGGCAGTAAGCACTGCATTTGCACCAGGCAAAACATCATACTCTACACTATTTTTTATACAAAAGGAGACTAAAGTTTGTCCAGGGTCACTAACTCCTGGCATACCTGCATCACTTGCATACACGACATTTTTATCAAAAAAAGAGACCTCAAGTTTATCAACAAAAGCCTGTTCATTGTGAGAATGTAGAGATATAAACTCTTGATTTTCTTTAAAAGAAGTGTTATAACGCTCTTGTAAAATATGGATAAGTTTTTTAGTAACGCGAGTATCTTCGCAAAGTAGTATATCAGCTTGACTTAGAGCTTCTATCGCTCTAAGTGAAATATCGCCTATATTTCCAATCGGAGTTGGAACTAGAGATAACAATTTAGCTGTGGATTATTTCTTAGCGTAACGAGCGTTAAACTTCTCAATACGACCAGCAGTATCAACCATACGCTCAGAACCTGTAAAGAATGGGTGACATTCATTACAAATATCAATCTTCATCGTGTCATTTTGAGATTTTGTCTCAAAGCTGTTACCACATGCACAAGTCACAGTACAAGTTACCAAATTAGGGTGTAAATCTTTTTTCATTTTTTTGCCTTTGATACACGATTTATATGCGTATATCTATATATTTTTTAAATCCGTATGGGGGCAGATTTTTAGAACTGCGATTATATCTAAATATTTCTTAAAATTATAGAAGTATTTTAGAGGCAACTGCAACAACAGCAGATTCTGAGCGTAAAATCATTGGCGTATCTAATCTAAATACCTCTTGTTTTTGCAAAAACTCTTTCTCATCTTTGGAAAAACCACCCTCACAACCGATAAGAACTCTTTTAAAATCACTATCGCCTTTTAAGATGTTATCACTAAAATCAAAAACCTTTGTATCTGGAAACCCTTTTATAAACAAGGCTATATTTTTGTAAGTATCAAAACTCATAAGAGAAGTTCTTCCACTCTGTTGCATTGAAGCTTCTACCACTCTGTCAAATCTTTTAAAATCAAGTTTAAAGTTTTTTTGACTTCTATCACAATATATAAAAGATATTTTACTAACTCCCATCTCACATAAAGATGGCAAAACTTTTTCTATAGACTTTGCATCTATAACACACCATGCGATATGCAACTCTTTTTTAGATTTAATCTCATTTATCTCAGATGAAATTAACTCTAAGTCTAAACTTCTTGCATCTAAATTTACTATCTTATACTTATGTAGTGTTTTTATATTTTCTCTATTTCTAAAGTAAAGTTCATCATTTAAAGTATGTCTTCTGACTTTTGCAAGATACTTATGAAGCTCCCCTTTGATTTTTAGGAGATTATTTCCTGCGTTTTCATCTAAAACATATATCAAATCAACCACATCCACACGGAGATAAGAAGAACAAGTATAAACTCTATTTGTAAAAGTCGTCGTGCAAAAGCTTTATAGGCATCAAAAGCTCTCTCTTTTGTTTCACTGATATATCTTAATGACTTTATGCGTTTAACTTCTAAAACTATAAAAACGATACTTATAAGTATCATGACTATGTTTTCTATGGTGAAGTCTAAATGTTTTGCAGCCATCATGATAACCCCTGTAAAAACCACTATAGCAAAAAGTGAAGCAGTTAAGGGAACTAAAAAAACACTCATGAGTCGCTTATATTTTACCAACTCTTTTGCGTTTATCAAAAGAAAAAGATTAACAAAAACAACCATCAAGACAGATACAGTGCCAACACTGTGGAGGGATAAACCCATATTATACATTTCATTCATGGTGCAATTATAATACAAATTCTTTTAATTTGGCTCATAATTGTATAATGTTAAAGATATTTTTATATAATGTTTGCATAAAACAAAGAGGTAATACAGATGACAGTCAGTATAGAAAAAGCACTAGAGTTAATTTACACAAATATAAGACCAAAATCTATAAAGATTATTCCCATAGAAGAAGCACTAGGACATATCTTAGCTCAAAGTATTACAGCTACTCATAACTTACCTCCTTATGACAACTCTGCGATGGATGGTTATGCTGTTAAGGTTGTAGATAGTGGGGAAACCGTTAAAGTTAGCCATACTATCTTTGCTGGGGATGACTCACATGAAGAGCTTCATGAGACTCATGCTATAAAAATCATGACTGGGGCTAGGATTCCTTTTGGTACACAATGTATTGTTCCCATTGAAGACACAAGCCCAACAGAAGATGGTGTCAAACTTCCTGATAATTTAACACTCTCAAAACACATAAGACTTAGTGGTGAAGATGTAAAAAAAGGTCAAATACTTTTGCATAAAGGCGATAAAATCAATGCCCACCAAATAACTCTTTTAGCATCTCAAGGTATAAGTCACATAAAGGTTTATAAAAAACCAAGAGTCGCTCTTTTTGCTTCAGGAAACGAGCTTAAAATGCACTTTGAGCAGGTTACAGAGTATCAGCTTTACAATACAAACACACCTACACTTTTATCTCGTGCGATTGAACTTGGATGTGAGGTTGAGTTTATAGGAACAGCACAAGATACTTTAGAAGACATAAAAGCCCATATAAAGAGTGCCTTAGAGTGTGACCTTGTTATTACTT
>JALTUB010000033.1 GCA_027047745.1 Sulfurimonas sp. | reverse complement strand
ATGCATGATGATGCTATTAGAGAGTATGCAATCAAAAACTTTCTTTATGAAGTTCCACTCATCAGAACAAAACTTTTTGCTAAAGAGGTGCAGAAGATAGTTCCTTCCATGAGTGAAGATGATATAGAGTTTGCAGAGGGGATAGGTGGTCTTCGTCCACAAGTGATTGATAAAAAAGAGAAAAAACTTTTTCTCGGTGAAGCAAAGATCACTACAGGTGAAGGCATAGTTTTTAACATGACACCCTCACCAGGAGCTACAAGCTGTTTAGGAAATGCCTATAAAGACACTGAGCTTATCTGTGAATTTTTAGACGCTAAGTTTAAAAAGAAAAAGTTTAACCGTGAGTTGGTTGAGCCAAGAGAATATTAGGAGGCTTATCATGAAATCAACAATGACAATGACAGACAACACAACAGGTAAAAGTTATGAGTTTGAGATAAAAGATGCAACTCGTGGACCTAGCGTTGTAGATATTTCTAGTTTTTATGCACAAACAGGTATGTTTACTTTTGACAATGGTTACACTTCTACTGCTAGTTGTGTTTCTGATATAACATTTATAGATGGGGCAAAAGGTGAACTGCGTTATCGTGGAAAACCCATAGAAGAGTTAGCGAAAAACCATACCTACCTTGAGACATGTTATCTACTTCTAAACTCAAAACTTCCAAACAAAGAAGAGTTAAATGCCTTTGACCTTGAGTTACGACATCGCTCATTTTTACATGAAGGTTTAAAAAATCTTTTTTTAACCTTTCCAAGTGGTGGTCATCCTATGGCTGCACTCTCAGCTGCTACTGCAACCCTCTCAACATTTTTTTACAGTCATCTAAATATAAATGATGAAAATGAATACCAAGAGATGGCACGACGAATTGTCGCAAAAATGCCAACTATTGCTGCCTTTGCATATAGACACTCTATCGGTGCATCTTTTATTCAGCCCGACATCACTAAAAGTTTTACAGAAAACTTTTTATATATGTTACGAGCTTATCCAAATGGACATATGCATATAGACCCAGAGGGAGAGAGAGTTATCAAACCCATAGAAGTAGAAGCACTTGATACTATCTTTACTCTTCATGCAGACCATGAACAAAATGCTTCAACAAGTATAGTAAGAGGCGTAGCTTCAACGGGTGCACATCCTTATGTAGCCATTAGTTCTGGTATATCTGCACTTTGGGGAAGAGCTCATGGTGGAGCAAATGAGTCCGTTATAAAACAGCTTGAGATGATAGGAAGTGTTGATAGAGTTGATGAGTTTATAGCAAGAGCCAAAGACCCAAAAGATGAGTTTAGACTTATGGGATTTGGTCATAGAGTTTATAAAAACTTTGACCCACGAGCTAAGATACTAAAAGGACTACAAGACAAGCTAAAAGATGAGTTAAATCTTGACTCAAATCTCATGCAAATTGCAAATAAGATAGAAGAGATTGCACTGAGTGATGAGTATTTTATATCTCGTAAACTTTATCCAAACATTGACTTTTATTCTGGTGTTATCTTAACAGCCTTGCAGATTCCAAAAACAATGTTTACGCCGATATTTGTTATAGGAAGAACTGTAGGCTGGATAACCCAGTGGATAGAGTTTAAAAAAGATAAAACAACAAAGATAGCAAGACCTCGTCAACTTTATCTTGGGAAATAAAGACAATAAAATTTAATCGGCTCAAAATATGGTACTATTTTATCTATTAATCGGCTCAAAGGAAAAATATGAGTAAAGAAGAAGAGATAAAAAAATGGATATGGCAACATAAAAAATACCCAAAATTCTCTTATGACAAAGAAAAGTCATCAACCCTTATAAGTGAGATAGAATATTTAAGAGGTGTTCTTGATGGCTATTCAAAACTTTTTAATGAAGATGATATACGAAAAATAGAGATAGATAGACTCACAGATGAAGCTATACACACATCACTTATAGAGGGTGAAGTTTTTAAACGAGAAAGTGTTCGTTCATCTTTAAGAAAAAGATTGGATAAAGAGTTTGATGTGAGAAGTGACAAGTATGCAACTGCTACAACAGATAGCCTTGTAGAGATACTAATAGACTGTAGTTTAAACAAAGAACCTTTAACTATAGAGAGACTTCACGGATGGCACAACTGCCTTTTTGAGTATCACTATTCTAAACTGCACAAGATAAATGTTGCCACTTTTAGAACAAATGATGACATGGAAGTAATCTCTGGTGCGATTGGACATGAAAGAGTTCACTATCTAGCTCCTCGAGTTGATACACTAGATGAAGATATAAAAAAACTTTTAGTATATTGTGAGAGTAGTAGTGAAAACATCTATATAAAAAGTGCTATCGTTCATTTATGGTTTGTTATCATCCATCCTTACGAAGATGGAAACGGAAGAGTTGCAAGAGCAATCACGGACTACATCCTCTCGCAAGGAACAACATTTACACAGTTTAAACTCTACTCTATCTCAACTGCTATAAACAGTGATAGAAAAGGTTATTATGATATTTTAGACAGAACAACAAATCTTTTTAAAAACAGAGAATTTGATATAAGTCCATGGCTAGAGTGGCATCTTAGCACTTTAAAAAATGCAATGCAAAGTGGCTTAAAAAGTATAGAGTATCTTGTACAAAAAACAAAGTTCTGGGATAAGCATAAAAAATATGCACTCAATGAGCGACAGATAAAAGTGATAAATAAAATTTTAGATATGGGAAGTGA
>JALTUB010000032.1 GCA_027047745.1 Sulfurimonas sp. | reverse complement strand
TTAAGACCTCTATCAAATATCGAAGATACGCATATAGGCAACTTTGTAGAGGTTAAAAAATCAATCCTCAAAGGTGTTAAAGCTGGACATCTTTCTTATCTAGGCGATAGTGAGATAGATGAGGGAACAAATATTGGTGCTGGAACTATTACATGTAATTATGACGGTATCAACAAATATAAAACTATTATAGGTAAAAATGTTTTCATAGGAAGTGACTCTCAACTTGTAGCTCCTGTTACTATAGAAGATGATGTCATGATAGCAGCTGGAACTACTGTTACAAGTACAACTGTGCAAAAAGGTTCTCTTGCTATCAGCAGAACTAAACTAGAGCAAAAAAAAGATTTCTATTATAGATTTTTTAAAAAATAGTATATGCTTACTCAAACAGATATAAAAATAAAGCAAGACTTTGTCCAACAATATAAAAATGGATACCCACTTTTAAGTAGAGAAATTTTCACTAATTTTTCAAAAGAGATAAAAGAGGGAACTATACTTAAGCTTTTTGATGGAAAAGATAATTGTATTGCTAAGGGATATTATGGTCTTCAAAACAAAGGTTTTGGGTGGGTTTTATCATATAAAAAAGATGAAGAGATTGATATTGACTTTTTTTCTCACAAGATAAAAACAGCTTTAGAGTGTAGAAAAGATTTTTTTGCTGATATAAAAACAACTGCCTTTAGAGTTTTTAATGGTGAAGGTGATGGAGTTGGTGGAGTAACTATTGACTATTTTGATGGTTTTTACCTTTTTACTTGGTATAGTCTTGGCATCTATGAACTAAAAGATGAGATATTAGAAGCCTTTAAACGCAGTGTTGATTACAAAGGTATTTATCAGAAAAAAAGGTTTGATGGCAAAGGAAAATATCTTGATGACAAGGATGATTTTCTCTTTGGGCAAAAAGCACCAGAGCCACTTATCATAAAAGAAAATGATGTAAAGTTCGCAATATATTTGGACGATGGTGCTATGGTTGGTCTGTTTTTAGATCAAAGAGAAGTTAGAAAAACTATAAGAGATAAATACACAAAAGATAAAACCTTACTCAATACTTTCTCTTATACAGGTGCTTTTTCAGTTTTTGGAGCAGTAGGTGGTGCAAAAAAAACAACAAGTGTTGATCTTGCAAAACGCAGCATAAGCAAAACAAGTGAACATTTTAGCATAAATAACATAGACCCTAAAGAGCAAAATATTATAGTTGAAGATGTGTTCAATTATTTTAAATATGCTGTGAGGAAAAAGATGCTTTTTGATATGGTTGTAGTTGATCCACCAAGTTTTGCAAGGTCAAAAAAGCACACTTTTAGTGCTAACAAAGACTATGTAAAACTTTTAAAAGAGGTTATACAGATAACAAACAGAGGTGGAGTTATAGTTGCATCCACAAACTCTGCAAACTTTAGCATGATGCGTTTTCATGATTTTATATCAACTGCATTTAAAGAGCTAAAAGGAAAATATCAAGTTCTTGAGTCTTTTTCTCTCCCTAAAGATTTTAAAGTTTTAAAACAATTTCCAGAAGGAAATTATCTAAAAGTTGTTTTTGTTAAAAAAATCAGATAAAAAAACAAAATATTTATAGATTAATCATTCATAACTTTATCAAGAGCTTTTTCAAAAGACTCTAGGTCAAGTTCAAACTCTTCTATAGTGTCTTTAGCTATAGCGATTGATTCTTCTGTGATTTCACCATTTGGCATAACAGTTTCACGGACAACTTTCAACTCAGCTGCCATCTCTCTCTCGTCTTCATAAGTCCCATCTGGGTCATCACTATAACGGATAGTGTGAATAATATCAGGGTCAAGGTTCCAGTGATGAAAAAGTGTAGCAGTAACATCTGTTGCTTGAGCACCACAAGCAGTTTTCTCAGCATGTGATATATCTTCGCCAGATATTAAAGCTTGTTCTATAATGCTTGTTTTATCATCGTCTATCAAAGTTTTTGCTATAACTATACGACCAAGATCTACAAGAAAAGCTGCTGGTCCAAGTATCGCAACTTGTCTAGGTCTGCGACGAGCCACCCAGTTTATCATGAGAGCTAGTTGTTTTTCACAGGCTACTTGAAAATCCTCTTTAGTCATATTGTAAGGAGATAAGTCTATAGTAAAATTTGAATCAACTGCACTACTCATAACAAAGGTACGAATTGCATCTTTTCCAAGTAAAGATATTGCTTGTTGCATACTTTTTACAGTGCTTCTCATTCCATACATAGGTGAATTTACTATGCGTAATATACTTGCTGTAAGTATAGGGTCTTTTTCTATTGCTTTTTGCATATCTTCAAATGTAGATTCTGAATTTTGATAAATCCTCTCTACTTCTTGAACCGACTCTGGTAAAGGTGGGATGGAGTCAATATTTTCTAACAATGTTTTTGTCATATAACAAACCTTTATGGATAATATTTTCTAATTGTAGGGCAACTTTTATATAATCTTATCTTCATTTGCACTTTATATCTGCAATTTCATTGATTTGTGAATTTTAGTAACAAGAGAATGGGTTCAAAAAAACTATAAGTATTTTTAGATAAAATACAAGTAAAATTATCAAAAGAATTATAAATGATTATTCCAACTAATTTACTTAAAAATAAAAATATACTACTTGGTGTTACTGGTTCTATTGCTGTGTACAAGTCACTAGAGTTAGTTCGACACTTTGTTAAAGCTGGAGCAAATGTTAAAGTAGTCA
>JALTUB010000031.1 GCA_027047745.1 Sulfurimonas sp. | reverse complement strand
TATAGCAAAACTTGCAAATGCCATAGCAGATAATATTTTACTGCAAACTGCCCTAGCCTATCCAAATATCAAGATACTAGCACCATCAGCAAATACAAATATGCTAAAAAATCCAATCACTCAGGCAAATCTTAAAATGTTAGCTATTGCAAACTATATGATAGTCAATACGCAGACAAAAGAGTTGACATGTAAAACAACTGGCGATGGAGCGATGGCAGAGCCTATAGATATATTTTGGGCTTCATGTAAAGAGCTACTAAAAGATGAGTTTTGGCAAGACAGAATGGTTATAGTCACTGGTGGTGGGACAATAGAGAAGATAGACGAAGTGCGATATATATCTAACTTTTCAAGTGGGAAAATGGCTTCTGCTCTTGCTACTTCTCTATATTGCCGTGGAGCTGATGTAAATCTTATCGCAACAAGGTTTGATGATGATTTACCAAAAGATATGCATAAAATCGATGTTGAAGATTCGTCTGAAATGCTAGAGTATCTTACAGACTCTATTCGCATCGCAAAAAAAGGCAAACTCTCTAAACCAAGTCTAACACATGAAGAGCAAATTCACCTGATACAGAAAAAACCATATCTTTTTATGGCTGCTGCTGTTAGTGACTATACTCCTGAGTTTGTGCAGAGTGGAAAACTAAAAAAAGATACATTGGGTGATAAGTTTGAATTGTCACTAAAGAAAAATGTTGATATATTATCAAGTATAGATAAAGATGGGATAGTGGCTGTAGGTTTTAAAGCAGAGATGGATGAAAAAAATGCCATAACAAATGCGAACAATATGCTAACAAATAAAAATTTAGATGCAGTATGCTTAAATGTTTTAAAAAATGCTTCTAGTTTTGGAAGTGACACTAACACTATAAAATTTATAAGCAAAGAGATAAAAAAATCAACTGCTACAACAGATAAGCTAAGTGTTGCCTTTGAAATATTAAATTATGCTAAAGATATTGAGGCACAAAATGAGTAATCAAGCTAAACATATCGCTATAATCATGGATGGAAATGGTAGATGGGCAGAACTTCAGGGTAAAAAACGCGTTAAGGGTCATGAAGTTGGTGCAAAAGTTGTAAAAGAGATTACAACATATTGTTCAAATACCAAAGATATAGAGCGTTTAACGCTATATGCTTTTTCAACTGAAAATTGGAAAAGACCTCGCTTAGAAGTAGAGTTTTTAATGAAACTTCTTGATACTTATCTTAAAAATGAGCTAAGTGTTTATCTTGAAAATAATGTTAGATTTGAGCCTATAGGTGATATTAGAGCCTTTTCAAAATCTCTTCAAAAAACAATAAAAATGGTAGAAGAAAAGACTTCTCATTGTGATGGTCTTATTCAGTCCTTAGCACTAAATTATGGTTCGCAAGATGAGATAATTCGTGCGATAAACACTCTAAAAGATACGAAAGATGATATAACAGCAGAGATGATAAGCAACCAACTAGATTGTAAATGTGATGTAGATATACTTATAAGAACAGGTGGGGATAACAGACTATCTAACTTTTTACTCTGGCAAGCAGCATACGCAGAACTTTTTTTCACAGATACTCTCTGGCCTGATTTTACGACTAAAGAGTTAGAAAAGATTATCAAAAAATTTACAAAAGTTGAGCGTAGATTTGGAGGACTGAAATGATAGAACTCTT
Organism: Sulfurimonas sp.; assembly: GCA_027047745.1. Taxonomy (GTDB): domain Bacteria; phylum Campylobacterota; class Campylobacteria; order Campylobacterales; family Sulfurimonadaceae; genus Sulfurimonas. Next base: position 1,085 of record JALTUB010000031.1, on the reverse strand, counting down.
TATAGCTTTTATTTTTGGTTTAGTTTTTGGTTCTTTTTTAAATGTTGTTATTTTACGCATTCCTAGAGATGAGAGTATTGTTTTTGGTGCTTCTCACTGTTATTCTTGCCAACATGAACTAAAAGCATGGCACAATATCCCACTCTTTTCATGGATATTTTTACGAGGAAGATGTTCATTTTGCAGGGCAAAAATATCTATGCAGTACCCATTGATAGAACTATTTTCTGGAGTAATATTTTTACTTTTAGCAAACAAGTTTGGCATATCGATTTCAACTTTTTTTATAGCACTAAGTTTTTTAATGCTTTTAGCACTTTCAATGATAGACCTAAAGTATAAAATGATTCCTGATTCATTAAATCTACTAGCTATTTTATTTGCTATTTTAGGTGCTTGGAATCTTCAAGGGGTCTTGTCAAATTTCCAAAATGCACTTCTCTTTGCAGGTGGTTTTACACTTTTACGATTTGCTTTATCATACTATCTTACTTCTTCCATACACAGAGCAGGATTAAAAACTAAAACAACTTGGAACAAAAACTTTGATAGAACACCCTTTATCGAGGCTATGGGTGAAGGTGATATTATGGTTGCTGCGACTATGGGCGCACTCTTGGGTGTTAAGTTAGCTCTTGTTGCTATATTTTTATCAGCTTTACTCTCTTTACCAATAATGCTACTTGTTTTAAACAAGTCAAAAGAGGAGCAAAGAGTCCCTTTTGTTCCTTTTTTAGCTTTGGCTTCGTTCATTGTATATATGTTTGATAGCCCTATCTTATCTTATATAGAGGCAAATTACTAATCATGCATAGACTACAAAAATATATACTCGCAAATTTATCTACACTTTTTTCATCTATCTTTATGCCTCTGTTCGCTATTGCCTCAGTTGTTTTTCTTATAAAATTAGCAACTTATACTGCTGTTATACAACTTACAATCTTGGAGATGGCAAAACTATACTTATTTGTGCTTCCTGAGATTTTGTTTTACACACTTCCTATAGCCTTCTTTGTTGCAGCTGTTTTATCTATCTTTAAACTATCAAATGACAATGAAATTGTTGTACTTTTTTCATTGGG
>JALTUB010000030.1 GCA_027047745.1 Sulfurimonas sp. | reverse complement strand
ACTACTATCAAGTGTAAAGAAAAAGGGTGTAAAGGGGTTTTAGCTCCTAGAACTTACCGAAACAAAGAAGTTTATGAGTGTGTAAAATGTAAGGCTAGAACACCTCGCGAAGAGATAGACGAAAAGAAATAGTATGAAGATAGGGATACTCTCAGATACTCATTCTAAAGTAAAGTATGCTCAAAAGTCACTTGAGATGCTTATAGAAAATGGTGCTGAGTTTATCGTTCATGCTGGTGATGTTTGCGAACATGAGACACTAGAACTTCTTAAAAACTGTGGCAAACGATATGTAGCTGTTTATGGTAACAATGACGCCCACCTCACACAATATCATGAAGATTATAATCTTGTTCAAGAACCTCACTACTTTAAACTAGCAGATACATCCTTCAAACTTATGCACCTCCCTTTTTACATGACACCAGATACTGAAGTTGTTATCTTTGGGCATACTCATGAGTTTAAGTCAGAGTTTATCGAGGGTACTCTTTTTTTAAATCCGGGTGAGAGCTGTGCGAGAAACAAACCGATTTCAGAATGTGCTATACTTGAAGTACAAGAAAAGAGATTTGTTGTAACTTACTATTATAGAGAAGAAAAAAAAGATGACTTTTCAAGTGAAGAGTTTTCTTATGAGAGGAAAAATAAGTGAATAAAGAGATATTTTTATGCTCCATCTGCAACATAAACAGTGGAACCTGCCTAGAAGATTGTAAATTTTGTTCACAAAGCGTTCGTTATAAAGCAGATATAGATAGATATAAACAAAAAGATATAAAACTGATAAAAGAAGAGGCTATAAATGCAAGAGATAATGGGGCTTTAGGCTTTTGTCTTGTAACAGCTGATAAGGGTTTAAACGCAAAAACTTTAGAGTTTGTATGTTCTGTTGCAAAATCTGTAACAGAAGTAGCACCTGAGTTACGCCTTATAGCCTGTAACGGAACGGCAACACTGGAACAACTTCTTACTTTAAAAGAAGCAGGTGTAAAAGCATATAACCATAACCTAGAAACAAGTGAAGCTTTTTATCCACAAATCTGTACAACTCATCCTTGGTCTGAGAGGTACGAGACATGTCAAAATGTAAACAAAGCAGGTTTAACGCTTATAACAGGTGGTATATTTGGACTTGGAGAAACGCAAGAAGATAGAGAAAGTATGTTAAAATCACTAGCATCACTTAACCCAACTTCAGTACCTATCAACTTCTACCACCACAATGAAGCACTAGAACTTCAGCCAAACCCTCTTAAAGTTGATGAAGCTTTAGCTCTTGTTCAACTTACAAGAGACTCCATACCAAATGCACAAAGGATTATGGTTGCTGGTGGTCGTGAGTTGATGTTTGGCGATAGACAAGAAGAGATATTTAAACATGGAGCGAACTCTATCGTTATAGGCAACTATCTAACAACTGCTGGGCGTGTCATGAGCAAAGATTTGGATATGCTCAAAAAACTAAGTCTGAAAGTCGCAACAAAAGTATAAGGCAAAGAAAACATGAGTGATAATATTAGCCTGATAATAACTATTTCACTCATCATCATCTTTTCGCCTTTTATCGCAAAGTACCTAAAACTTCCTACAACACCCATAGAGATTATACTTGGCTCTATCTTTGGATATGTAGGTTTTTTGCACAATGAACATCTTTTTGACATCGTTGCCGAGCTTGGATTTTTATATCTTATGTTCATCGCAGGAACAGAGATTAACCTCAAAAATGTTATCAACACCCCAAAAACTATTATCAAAAAAGTTATGTTATATCTACTTATACTCTACGCTTTTTCCATACTTTTTTCTCTTTATTTGGATTTGGGTAAGATATTTATGGTTCTTTTACCTCTTATCTCTGTTGGTCTGGTTGCATCCCTCTCAAAAGAGTATGGAAAAACAGCTTGGTTAGAACTCTCTATGACGGCTGGAGGGCTTGGCGAAGTCGTGAGCATAGTCATTTTAACCATCACTTCAGCAGCACTAAAAACAGGAGTTGGACTTAAACTTTTTCAAACTATCATGGCACTTATAGCCTTTTTGGTTTTGATGTTTATCATCTTTCGTGTTATGCAACTACTTTTTTGGTGGTTTCCAAAAATATCTACTGCACTTATGCCTCATGAAGACAACAAAGAACAAGACATAAGACTCTCTATGGGTATCTTTTTTCTTCTTGTTGCTGCTATGCTATTTTTGCATCTTGAACTTGCCTTTGGTGCTTTTTTAGCTGGTATTTTTATCCCAACATTTTTTGAACACAAACACAATCTTCCAGAAAAACTAGCCTCTTTTGGTTTTGGATTTCTTATCCCTATCTTTTTCATACATATCGGAACTGCATTTCATCTTGAACAACTTTTTACACATGGTTTAATGTTTAAGGCTTTTTATATTGCTCTTGTCATGATTGTCATGAGGGTTCTTGCTTCACTTGTTTTTATAAAAGAGCTTAAACTTATAGACTCTATACTGATGGGACTATCTCACTCTATGCCTCTAACCCTGCTTATAGCGATGGCAACACTTGCTTTTGATACGAAGTCTATAGATGAGCTACATTACTACGCTTTTATCCTAGCGGCACTATTTCAGGTTATAAGTGTTATGATTATCATAAAATTTATAAACAGCTACAAGTTAAAAAAGGAGTCTTCATGAGCCGTTCAGTTCTGTTACAACTTGCTCGTGACTCTATAGAAGAAGTTATCGAAGCTAAAAATACTATAAATATGCAAGAGCTTATAGCTAAACACCCTCT
>JALTUB010000029.1:23739-25310 GCA_027047745.1 Sulfurimonas sp. | reverse complement strand
TTTTTTTACACTCATTTGTAAAATAATCCTTTTTAAGCCCCATACTGCCGAGTTAAACTTAAGGTTTCGGACCCCCGTTTTTTTCATTAAGTCTATTTTGGCATATTGGATTTTGAATCCACTATGTATACCGTTCCATCACTCTGACGTATTAAATGAACTATGTGATTATATTTATTATTTACTTAAAATATTGTAAATATATTTAAAGATATTCTTATTTTGTCGATTATATTGTTATAATACAATAATAACTGGAGGTGTATGATGCGTGTAACATCTAGTATGTACTATGATAATCTTTTTGGTACAAGTAATTCTAAGTTAAGTAAAAAACTTTTTGATGTTAATAAACAAATATCTTCAGGACTTAATATCCAATACGCTAGTGATAATGTTTCTACATTTGTTCAAACCATGAGACTAGACAATGAACTTACAACTCTTGGAGAAGTGAAAAAAAGTACACAGAGTGCTATAAAATTTGCCAACCAAACTGATACCGTCATGAATGAGTTCACAGATACATTAAATCGTATGAGAGTGCTTTTTATAAATGCATCTAATGCATCTAATAGCAATGCATCTCGTGATGCTATTTCTGGAGAGTTGAATGGTTTAAAAGAACACTTGAAAAATTTATCTAACACATCTATAAATGGACAACATCTCTTTTCTGGTACTGCAGTTGATACTAAGCCAATTGCAGATGATGGAACTTATCATGGCAATGATAAAGGTCTAAAGGCCTTTCTTGGTTCGAATGTTCAGCAACAATATAATATACCAGGTTCTACGCTTTTTTTAGGTGAAGAAAATGGAACCAACAGAGAGATAACTTCAAATGTTCGTAACAATAGTTTAACAGCAGAATTTCCTGATTTTACTGACACAACTGTTAAAGGAACAGAAAATTCTGCAATCACATCTAGTAGCACTATTGGTGATTTGATGGGTAATACTAGCAATGTAGCATCTAACTCAACAAGTCACTTCTATCTAAGAGGTGTCAAGCATGATGGGACTGCTTTTAACAAAGATATTCAAATGAGTTCAACTGACACTATGTCTCAACTTTTAAAAGATATTGGCGATGCTTATGGAAATACTCTAAACCAAGATGTAGTAAATGTTAATCTAAATAGTTTTGGTCAGATAGTTGTTGAAGATAAGATAAAAGGCTCAAGTAAACTGGATTTTAATCTTACTGCTGCTATTGATTATGATCAAAAAAACGGACATGATGAAGCAGATATAAATGATAGCATATATGGTCCTTCCAATGGTAAACCTGATAATAGGGGTGAAATTGACAACTTAAAAGATGGTGAAACAAATTTTAAAACTATTATCAATGGAACTAGTAATGCTGGTAATAATAAACTATTTGTTAAAAGTTTTACACAATCACCTTATGGTTTAGCAGTCCCATATGTCGCACAAACTGGTAAAACTCTTGCTAATAATATTGATGCTATAGTATATGATAGAACAGAATTTACTAAAACAGGTTCTCAGTTATCTTCTGATGTTACGCAGGTTGTAAAAGGAACAAATGCTTTTGCTACTCC
>JALTUB010000029.1:0-23639 GCA_027047745.1 Sulfurimonas sp. | reverse complement strand
CTGGTAAAACTCTTGCTAATAATATTGATGCTATAGTATATGATAGAACAGAATTTACTAAAACAGGTTCTCAGTTATCTTCTGATGTTACGCAGGTTGTAAAAGGAACAAATGCTTTTGCTACTCCATCAACTAAACTCTCAGAAGTTGCTGATTTGTCTCAAGGAACGGCTGGAACACTAGATGGCACAACATTAAATTTAGTTGGAAAAAATGTAAATGGTGTTAATTTTACTGCCCAGATAGATTTAAAAAACACTGCTCATGGTGGTTCTACTTACTCTTTAGATGGTGGTACAACAAATTATTCAATTTTTGACATGAACTCCACTAGAGCCGCTGTTAATGCAGACGATATGACATATCAACAACTTATGGATGTTGTAAATATGGTAACAACAAAAACATATCCAGCTTCAAATACTGCGACAGATTATGACAATGCAATCTCTACAGCATCATCAAAAGCAGATACAAAGCTTAGCTATGATGGAAAACTAACTTTTTCTGAGCTTAATACAGCTAATACTAAAGCTACTATATCCTTATATGATTCAAATAGTGGAAAATTTGGTGGAAACTCTTCTGTAATGTCTTTTAATTCCAATAATGCACTAACAATAAGAGATCCAAAAACAGACTTTTTTAAGTCAATAGATAAAATGATTAAATCAGTACAAGAGTATAAAGAGTATCCTGATGCTTCTAGTGGTACTAAACGAGGAGTAGGAATAGAAAATGCAATAAAAATGATGGATGATTTATTTAACCATGTAAATAGGTCTCACTCTATTGCTGGAGCACAATCAAATTCCTTAACAAGGGCAAATGAGAGAACAAGTCTTCTTGAAATTAGTACCATGACTTTACGCTCTTCAACTATAGATACCGATATTGCACAAGCATCTTTAACCCTTTCTCAACTTACACTAAACTATCAGGCTATGCTATCAACAGTTGGGAAAGTTTCCAAATTAAGTCTTGTCAATTACCTATAATTAGTTGATTTTAGCTATAATAACTTTATATTTTATTTAACTTTATAAAGGTTGTTGTAGTTTGAAAGAGACACTGTTTATTACACTTTTTAGTATATTTGTTTATCTTGGAGTTTCTACTGTTTTTAGTGAAAGTTCTTTAATGGGAAGTTATGGCTCTACTTTTGCCACTTTAAACCAACACTATTTTGGTTATATTTCTTTTGTTTACCTTTTTTTGTTGATGATTCCACTTTACTTCTTATATAAAAATACAAATTTTGATTTTCGCAAAGCACAGATTTCTATAGCATCCATTTTGATTTTCTTTTCCTCTTTGCTTTTTCAAGCTTTGTTAGTAGAAAATGAATTTAGGGGAAAATTTGGTGCTGATTTTGTGGACTTCTTATCCCCATATATAGGTCTATTTGGATTGTGGGTGTTTTGGTTTATGCTTACTCTGCTTAGTGTAGTTATTGTCCTTGATAAAACTACCTCAGAGATGATTGATATTGTTTATGACTTTATAAAAAACAGGCTTGAGCATAGAGATGAAGAGATAGCTGAAAAGAAGCCAGAAGTTAAAAAAAAGATTGTAACTAAGGCTAAAAAATCAATTTCTATGGAAGAGTTAAAAGAGTATAAAAAAGAAAAAGAACAAGAACAAGCAAAAAAAGCTGAAGTTGAAGTTGAAGTAAAGAAAGATACTGAAAAAGAAAAAGAGGTTGAAAAAGAGGAAAACAACTCTACCTTAGTTGATGAAAAGCACAATATTTTAGACTTAGCATCACAAGTAAAAGAGCAAAAAAATGCACTTATAGTTGATGAACTCGAAGAAAATACAAAACTTTTAGCAGAAATAGAAAAAGGCAAGGTTGAAAAACCTAAAAACTTTAAACTTCCATCTACTGATTTTTTACAAAAACCAGCAAAGATTGATCATAGCATAGATGAGAGTGAAGTGGATGATAAGATTAGATACCTTATAGAAAAACTTGCACATTTTAAGATAGATGGTGATGTAGTTAGAACTTATGCAGGACCTGTTGTTTCTACATTTGAGTTTAAACCAGCAGCAAATGTAAAGGTAAGTAAGATTTTAAATCTTCAAGATGATTTGGCTATGGCACTCTCGGCTGAAACTATCCGTATTCAAGCCCCTATACCTGGAAAAGATGTTGTTGGGATAGAGATACCAAATCATGAAGTAGATACTATTTATCTTCGTGAGTTGTTGGATTCTAAACTTTTTAAAGAGTCTAAATCTCCACTTACCATAGCTTTAGGTAAAGATATTGTCGGTCGTCCATTTGTAACTGACCTTAAAAAATTGCCACACCTACTTATAGCAGGAACAACAGGTAGTGGTAAAAGTGTTGGTATAAACTCTATGATACTTTCACTGCTTTATAAGAACTCACCAGACCAGTTGCGTTTGCTCATGATAGACCCAAAAATGTTGGAGTTTTCTATATACAATGACATTCCTCATCTTTTAACACCTGTTATCACAAAACCAAAACAAGCTATTATTGCTTTAAACAACATGGTCACAGAGATGGAACGCCGTTATGAGAATATGGCAGAAACTAAGACTAAAAATATTGAAAACTATAACGAAAAAGCTAAAAAAGAGGGAAGAGAACCTTTTCCTTATATAGTAGTGATTATAGATGAGTTAGCTGACCTCATGATGACAAGTGGAAAAGATGTTGAACACTCTATTGCCCGTTTAGCACAAATGGCTAGGGCTTCAGGTATTCACCTTGTTGTAGCTACACAAAGACCTTCTGTTGATGTTGTAACAGGCTTGATAAAAGCAAATCTTCCATCAAGAATTTCTTATAGAGTAGGGCAAAAGATTGATAGTAAAATTATCTTAGACCAAATGGGTGCAGAGTCACTTTTAGGTCGTGGAGATATGCTTTTTACACCTCCAGGATCTACAGGTTTAGTTAGACTTCATGCTCCTTGGAGTACCGAAGATGAGATAGAAAATATCGTAGAGTTTATAAAATCACAAAGAGAGCCAGACTACGATAAAAGCTTTTTAGTTGAAGAGACTCAAACAGAATCATCTGGAAGTAAAGAGACTTATGAAGAGCTAGATTCACTCTATGAAGATGCAAAAAATGTCATCATGACAGATAGAAAAACTTCTATCTCTTATCTGCAAAGAAAACTACAAATAGGCTATAACCGTTCAGCTAGAGTTATCGAACAACTTGAACATGAAGGTGTGCTTTCTGCTCCAAATACAAAAGGTATTCGTGAGATACTTTAAAACTAATTGTTACTATAAGACACAATAAATATAAAAATATTTTTTAATCTGTTTCTAATAGTAACATTACAATAGTTACTTTAATTTCTTTAGCTATAATACTTCAAAATTAAAAACAGGAAATATATATGGCATTTTTAGAAGATTATAAAGCTCATGTAGTTGAGAGAGAAGCACTTGGTGTACCTCCATTAGCACTGTCAGCTGAACAAACAGCAGAGTTGATAGAACTAATAAAAGAAAATTGTACAGATGAATTATTAGACTTATTAACAAATCGTGTAGCTCCTGGTGTTGATGATGCAGCTTATGTAAAAGCAGCATTTTTAAATGATATTGCTGCTGAAAAAGTAACAGTTTCGGCTATCTCTTCAGAACAAGCAGTAGTGATGCTTGGTATGATGCTTGGTGGATATAATGTTAAGCCGATGATAGATGCCTTAAGCTCAAAAAATGATAAGGTAGTTGCAGAGGCTATTGAAGCATTGACTCATACTCTTTTAGTATATGATGCATTTAATGATGTTGAAGAGTTACATAAGGCTGGAAACAGTGCAGCAACTGAGGTTATGACTTCATGGGCAAATGCTGATTGGTTTCTCAGCAAACCAGCTTTGGCTGAAGAAATTACAGTAACTGTTTATAAAGTTCCAGGCGAAACCAATACTGATGACCTCTCTCCAGCATCAGAAGCATTTACTCGTTCTGATATTCCTCTACACGCAAACTCTTTTCTTGTAAGTAAAATGGAAAAACCTTTAGAAACTATCGCAGAACTTAAAGAAAAAGGTCACCCAATCTCTTATGTTGGTGATGTTGTAGGAACTGGTTCTTCTCGTAAATCTGGTGTTAACTCTGTTCAGTGGCATATGGGTGAAGATATTGCTGGTGTTCCTAACAAAAGAACTGGTGGTGTAGTTCTTGGTGGTATCATAGCTCCTATCTTCTTTGCAACTTGTGAAGATTCAGGTGCATTACCATTAGAACTTGATGTTTCAAAGATGGAAACAGGCGATGTAGTTACTATTTACCCTTATAAAGGTGAAGCACATAAAAATGGCGAATGTATAGCAACTTTCAAACTCAACCCTAACACTATAACTGATGAAGTTCGTGCAGGTGGTCGTATTCCATTGATTATTGGTCGTGGTTTAACTTCTAAGGCTCGTGCTTGTTTAGGTATGGGAACATCTGATACTTTTTTAACAGCAGAACAACCAGCTGATACAGGGAAAGGTTACACACTTGCACAAAAAATGGTAGGTAAAGCCTCAGGTATTGATGGAGTTCGTCCTGGTATGTATGTAGAACCACAGATGAGTACTGTTGGAAGTCAAGACACAACAGGTCCAATGACTCGTGATGAGATAAAAGAACTTGCGGCACTTGGTTTCAATGCTGATTTGGTTATGCAATCATTTTGTCATACAGCGGCATATCCAAAACCATCTGATGTTACTATGCACCATACACTTCCTGATTTTATCTCTAACCGTTCTGGTGTTGCTCTTCGTCCTGGTGATGGAGTTATTCACTCATGGTTAAATAGAATGGTTCTTCCAGATACAGTTGGAACAGGTGCAGATAGTCATACTCGTTTTCCTCTAGGTATCTCTTTTCCTGGTGGGTCTGGTGTTGTTGCTTTTGCTGGTGTAACTGGTGCTATGCCTCTAACTATGCCAGAGTCTGTTTTAGTAAGATTTTCTGGTGAGATGCAAGCAGGTATCACACTTCGTGACCTTGTAAATGCCATCCCTTACCAAGCTATTCAAGAAGGGCTTTTAACAGTTCCAAAAGCAGGAAAGAAAAATATTTTCGCTGGTCGTATCTTAGAGATAGAAGGTCTACCTGACCTTAAAGCTGAACAAGCATTTGAACTTTCAGATGCTTCTGCTGAGAGAAGTGCCGCTGCTTGTACAGTCTTGTTAAATGAAGCTCCAGTACAAGAGTACCTAAAATCAAATGTAGTTCTTTTAGAGTCTATGATAGAAGATGGTTATGAAGATAGCCGTACTTTAGCTCGTCGTGTTGGTAAGATGAAAGAGTGGTTGGCAAATCCATCACTTATGAAACCAGATTCTGATGCAGAATATGCGGCAGTTATAAACATTGACCTTAACACTATCACAGAACCTATCTTAGCATGTCCAAATGACCCAGACAATGTAAAACTTTTAAGTGAAGTTGCAGGAACAGAGCTTCATGAAGTATTCTTAGGTTCATGTATGACAAATATCGGTCACTACCGTGCAGCTGGTGAAGTTATGCGTGGTGAATCTGCTGTAAATGTTGAAAAGTTTTGGATAGTTCCACCAACAAGAATGGATGAACAACAGCTTATAAACGAAGGCTATTATGATGTGTATAAAGCTATAGAAGCTCACACAGAAGTTCCGGGATGTTCATTATGTATGGGTAACCAAGCTTCTGCTCGTGTTGGCTCTACAGTGTTTTCAACATCAACTCGTAACTTTGATAACCGTTTAGGAAAAGGAACTCAAGTTTATCTCGGTTCTGCTGAACTTGCAGCAGTATGTGCAAAACTTGGTCGTATTCCAACTGTTGAGGAATACATGAGCATAGTTCCATCAAAACTTGCTGGAAAAGAAGACAAGGTTTACAAATATCTTAACTTTAATGAGATTAAAAACTATCACTTACAAGAGCGAAGTGTTGCTCAAGAAAAGTATGATGTAACTATCAAACCAGTTTAATTTTTATAAGTAACAACACAAATTTTGTGTTGTTACAAACTTTCCTTTCTCTCCTGCGATTACTCAATTATAGATATTTAATAACAATGCTTTAGAAGATAAAGAAAGGATCCTTTTAAAAAAACATCGTAACGATATTTTAAAACTCTCCCTTTTATTAACAGGCGAAGAAAAAATAGAGTTTGTTGGCAGAATAAAAGATGATTTTGGCAGTTTTATAGCTCATTTAGAAACTGAAGTCGATAATAAAACCATTGCCACAATTACTAAGTGTCTAGTTTCACCACATTATAATTTGAGTCACACAGGACCCACCACTTACAAACTTCATAAACTTTTAATTAATTTCATAAACTCTTCAGGTTTATTTGAATTTTTGATTGCGTTTTCTTTAGTTATAGTTCCTTGCTTTAATAGATTTAGAATCTCTTGGGTTTGTGTTGCCATGTGTGTTTCTTGTTGGTTTAACTGCATTTGAGAGTAGATTTGATGTACTTTGTCTTCTCTTATCTGATTTTGAATTGCAGGATTTATGATAAGGATCTCTTGTGTTGCTACTTTACCACCACCTATTTTAGGAATCAATGTTTGAGAAATGATAGAAACAAGTGAACTTGCAAGTTGTGCTCTTATCTGTGCTTGTTCTGCACCATCAAAAACATCTATAATACGGTTGATAGTTCCTGGTGCAGAGTTAGTATGTAGAGTTCCAAAAACCAAGTGACCAGTTTCTGCAGCTGTTAGTGCTGCTCCTATAGTCTCAGCATCACGCATTTCCCCGATGAGTATAATATCTGGATCTTGTCTTAGTGCATACTTTAGGGCGGCAGCAAATGATTCTGTACTACTACCAACATCACGCTGAGAAAAAAGAGACTTTTCATTTTGGTGAACAAACTCCACTGGGTCTTCAACGGTGATAATATGACGGCGTTCTGTTATGTTTATCTCATGAAGCATTGAAGCTAGTGTTGTTGATTTACCAGAACCTGTTGGACCAGTTACAAGTATAAGACCTTTTTCTTTTTTTATAAGTTCTTTGAAAATTGGAGGATTACCATACTCATCAAGAGTTGGAATCTCTATAGGAATCATACGAAAAGCACAGCCGATGCCATGAATAGTACGATAGTAGTTAGCACGAAAACGACCAATATCTTTTAATTCAAAAGAAAAATCAAGCTCATTATGCTCTTCAAACTCTTTTTTCTGCTTCTCTTCTATGAGAGAATAAGCCATCTCTTCAACATCTAAAGCAGTAAGCTTAGGAAGATTTAGAGGTCTAAGCTCTTTATCTATTCTAATTTGAGGTTCGCTTCCTACAACTAGGTGTAAGTCTGATGATTTAAAAGCTAAAACGCTTTTTAACAACTTTTTAATATCTATAGTTTTACCTTGTTCTTCACTCATATAAAAACTCCTTCGTAAGTTTCTTTGTTGAATCCTACCATAATTTTGCTCTCAAACTCTATAACAGGTCGTTTTATCAAAAGGTTTTCTTTGCAAAGGTAGTCTATCTGTTCTTCTTGTGTGAGGTTTTTTTCTTTTAGTTTTAAGTTTCTGTAAGTTGTGCTTCTAGCATTAAGAATGCTTTTTAACTCAATTGACTTTAGCCAAAAAGAGATCTTATCACATGAAACAGGATCAGTTTTAAAGTCATTTAACTTATACTCTAAGTTATGCTCTTTAAAAAATTTAAGTGCTTTTTTTACACTATCACAGTTTTTTATACCATAAATTTGTATCATGATTTTACTCTATGATTTTAGGAACTATAAAAAAGTTATCGGCACTTTGTGGAGCATGTTTTAATATATCTTCCCCAACAGCAACACTTGAAGTTGGAATATCTTCTCTAAGTGGAGTTGAGCTATCATTTAAGGCAAAATTATCATCTACGCCAGTTGTATCTAACTCACTTAGATTATCTACAAAACTAACAATTTCTGAAAGTTGAGCAACAATTTCTTCTCGTTTATCATCATTTATTTTTAAAAATGACAGTTTTTCTAGTTTGCTTAAAAGAGCATCATCTACTTGCATATAAAATCCTATTATTGATTGTCTAGCAATATTTTAACGAAAAAAACTTACAATAGTAATATAATTGATAAAATTTTAACTTAGTTTGGGTAATATTATGAATATTTAAAATATAAGGAAAACTCTTTGAGCTTAAAACAAGATATAGAAATGGTAAAAGAGGAACTCAACTCTGAAGAGAAGTTTTTTGAAAAAGCAGTAATGACAGAAAACTTTGTTAAAAAGTATAAAAACTATTTGATTGCTGCTGTGGTAGCTGTTGTTGTTATTGTTGGTGCTAATATTGGGTACAATATAAACAAACAAAATACTCTCGATGCAGCAAATAAAACACTAACTAAGTTGAACCAAGACCCAACCAACAAAGAACTAATTGCAAAATTAGAAAACTTAAGTCCTGCACTTCATGATGTTTGGCAGTATTCACAAGCTCTTGTAAACAAAGATCTTACTACTCTCAAAAGTTTGGAAAGTTCTAATGCTTTGCTAGTAAGTGATTTAGCTTCGTATGCACAAGCAAGTGATTCTAAGAATGTATCTGCTTTAGATAATTACGCTTTAAAACAGAACTCTATCTATAAAGACCTAGCACAAGTTCAAGCTGCTGTTATTTTGATGAATAGTTCAAAAATAGATGAAGCACATGAGAAGTTATCGATGATTGGTGTTAATTCTCCATTGGCACAAGTTGCTAATGCTCTTATGCATTATGGTGTAAAGTAGTATTTTGAAAAAGTATATAATTTTTACCTCACTATTTGTTTTACTCTTTAGTGCGTGTAGTACAAAAAAAGTTTTTGAGCCAAAAAATGTGAAAGATGACTGGTCAAAATACGCAAGTATAGATGAAAGTATTGTAGATACCAGTTTAAATGTAGCTTTGCTTGAAGATGGTAGTGTCTTAACTAAAGATGGCATAGTAAAGATAAATATAAATAAAGATGATAGAGTTATATCATATAGTGATGATTGGATTATTAGCTCTTCATTAGATGGAAATATGACTCTTACATCTGTTAATGACACAACACTCAAAGAAAACTTTTCTTTAGGAAAAACCGTAGCTGCTGCGAGTGTAAAAGATGATACTTTAGCTGTGTTATTTGCTGATAATGAACTTGCACTCTATTCTGTATCAACTAAAAAAATATTTTTTAAAGACCAAGGTTCAGAATCTATTGCTGAAAATACAAAGATAGTCAATCCTTACTTCTTAAATGATTTGGTTGTTTTTTCTACTCTTGATGGAAAGATTATCATTGTAAATGCAAAGAAAAAAAAGAAACTAAGAACTGTTATCGTTTCTGCTGAAGATTATTTTAACAATGTAGTTTATTTTAAAATGATAAAAAATAAGATTGTTGCAGCAACTGGGTATAAAATATTGTCTATGTCAGATAAAGAAGTTAGAGCCAAGTATGAAGCAAGAAGTATAGTTTATGATGGTAAAAATATTTATATAGCGACAAAGCAAGGTGAAGTAGTCTCATTAACAGATAATTTAGAGTTAAATGCAAAGATAAAATTTCCTTTTGCACATTTTCTTGGCATGATTTCCAATGGAGATAAACTCTATATCCTAGAAAAAGAGGGTTATATGATAGTTCTTAACAAAAACATGAAAGATTATACTGTTTATGATGCAGATGTTGAAGATGGTTATATATTTACTACAGATAGTGCATTTTACAATAATGATGAGAAGATTATAGTAAAATAATGTCCAATGAGCTTGAAGCATTTTTAGAGTACATCAGTGTCACAAAGGCACTCAGCTCTAAAAGTGTGGAAGCTTATAAAAGTGATTTAGTAAGTATTGAAAACTCTTTAAAAAAGCCTATTATTAACCTAGACTCTACAAAAGTATTACAAATACTCTCAACTTATGAAAACAAACGAACTTTAAACAGAAAGCTATCCTCTGTGAACGCATTTTTTGATTTTTGTTATAGACATCATTTTAACGAAGAGCTAACAAAATTAAGACTTGCAAAAATACCTAAACTTTTACCAAAATTTCTTTCTTTCCAAGAGATACAAAAAGCACTAAATCTTATCGATAGAACTTCATGGATAGGACTTAGAGACTATGCACTTATACTCTTTTTATATGCAACAGGCACAAGGATAAGTGAGTGCTTAGAACTTAGTCAATCCGACATAGAAGGGGAGTGGCTAAAAGTGCGACATGCTAAGGGAGAAAAAGAGCGTGTTGTTCCCATAGCAAAAGTCGCCGTTGAAGCTATAAATGCTTATCTATCTGCTTTTAAATATGAAAATGATTTTATATGGGCAAACTATAAGGGTGATAAACTTAGTCGTATATCTGCTTATAAGATAACTCAAAAATATCTTGGTGTTTCACCTCATGTTCTTCGCCACTCTTATGCTACTTCACTTATAACAGGTGGTGCAGACCTTAGAGTAGTTCAAGAGCTATTGGGTCATGCTTCTCTATTGACAACACAGATATATACTCATATACAAAGACAAGACCTTAAAGAGACGGTAGAAGTATGCCATCCCATGGCAAAAGAGAACATATGATTAATAATAAGTTTTACTCTTACGCTTTTTTAGACTCACTGTTTTTTACTCAAAATCCATGGCATCAACATGGAGTTATGGTGCATACTTTAAGAGTCATGTATCATGTTGTAAAAGCAAAGGATTGGAAGTTTTTACCTGCTGCTATCATGCATGATTTTGGAAAACCATTTACTGCGTTTAAAAAGGATGAAGAGGATTATGAGTTCAATGAGTGGAGCTTTACCGATCATGAAGAACGATCATATCAGATCATAAAAAACTGGTCTTTTGTTAGTGAGTACACAAAAGAAATTGTCAGATACCATTACCTTATACGAGATATTAAAAAATCAAAAACAGAAAAATATGAAAGATATTTAGAAAAAAAAGCGATTTGGGATGGTCTTGATAAAAATATGCATAAAGATTTAGAAACTTTTTTACTCTATGATGACAGAGGAAAAGGTAAGAAAAGAAGATAGCTTTAATACTAATGTAACACTATTGCACTATAATATCGAAAAAATATAGGCTTTTAAGTACATCTCCATAAATAACCCCAACTTCAGAAGCTTAAAAAGAGGGCTAATGCAAGGCGAAGATTCGTAGGAGCTACTAGTAGCTTTTGCTATGCCCTTTGGGTACAAGGATTTTCAACGAAGCAGTAGCCCTCTTTTTAAACTTCCCTTCGGGCAATAAGTAAATAGCCCTATTGCGTCGTTAGATTTTATTGAATTAGCTACGGCTAGTCCTGCAAAAATCTGCCTAGCACTAGAGCTATTTACTTATTGCTGAAGTTGGGGTTATTTATGGAGAGGTACTTAATGGAAACAGTAAATTTATTGACGGTAATTAGTATTGCATTTTTAGGTTCTTTTGGTCATTGTATTGGTATGTGTGGAGGGATAGTTCTTGCATACTCAACCATAAAAATTGAACCAGCAAGTTCTAAGATTTCTAAAAGTGCGGCTCATCTTCTTTATAATTTTGGTCGAGTTTTGACTTATACTGTTCTTGGTGCTATATTTGGTGGTATTGGAAGCGTTGTTAGATTTTCAAACAGTGCTAATGGAATACTACTTGTTGTTGCAGGTATTGCCATGATTTTTACTGGATTATCTTTGATGGGTAAGATAAAGTTTTTAACTCTCATAGAACACTCTTTTTCTTCATCTACACTTTATGCTAACGCATTTAAAAAGATACTAAATTCAAAGTCAAACCTTAGTTTTTTTATACTTGGTATGTTAAATGGTCTTCTTCCATGTGGATTTGTATATTTTTTCGCTATCGCAGCTGCAAGTACAGCTAGTCCTATTTATGGTGCTTTAGTTATGGCTATATTTGGTATGAGCACTATTCCAGCAATGTTTAGTGTTGGTTTTTTAGCTTCACTTGCATCTGCAACAAGTTTTAGAAACATGATGATGAGCTTATCTTCTGTAGCTGTCTTGCTTTACGGTGTTCTTACAATCTATCATGGCTATGGATTTATTACGCATTAATGTTATTTCTATTGTGATATAATAAACAAAAAAAGGTCTAATCTTTATGAAAAGTTCCATTGTTGATAGTATAAAATCACTACCTCCTCTTTCAAAAACCATTTTAGATATTAACCGAGTGTTTGCCGATGAAGAGTCTGGGATAGGTGATCTTACTAGAGTTATAGAACCAGATCCTATGATTGTTGCAAATATATTAAAGGCTGCCAATTCACCTCTTTATAGTTTTGGAAGAGAGATACGAAATGTTTCTCAAGCAGTTAGCCTTTTTGGTATGAGCATGACTCGTTCTATTGCACTAGGAAACTCTATTCGTAAACTTTTAAATGTTGATATGCAACCTTATAACATAACGAGTGATAAGTTTGCAGAAATTTCTCATCTTCAAGCAACGCTTATAAATAAATGGTACACAAAAATCGATAAAGATAAGGCAGATAAATTGTACTTAGCTGCTTTTTTACAAGAGACAGGTAAGATTCTTATCTCAAATGATATTATAAAAAATGATGAAGATATAAGTTTCAAATCAGAGATACAACTAACAAACAATATATCCGAGGTTGAAAAGTCATATATGCAAGTTACAAGCTCAGAAGTGACGGCTGAAGTGTTTGAGCATTGGGGCTTTGATAGTGAATTTGTTGAGATGATTAAGTATTCTGACAATCCATCTAAAGCACCCCAAGAAGTAAAAGAGTTTTCAACAGCACTTCATATAGTAAAAACAATCATCCCTGTAAATAAACCATTAGCAGAACAATCAATCAACTTTGGAATTAGGTTAGCTTCAAATGCAGGTTATGAGATAGAACAACTAGAAGAAGCGATAGCAAGTATCCAAGAAAAAGTGAAGGTGTAAGATGGCTAAAACTGTTACTATTATAGATACATTTGGATTTTTTTTCCGTTCCTTTTATGCACTTCCTCAGCATCTCAAAAACAAAGATGGCTTTCCCACAGGACTACTTACTGGTTTTACTAACTTTATCTCAACTCTGCAAAAAGAGCATGATAGTGACTATATTATATTTGCTATCGATACAAAAGGTGATACTTTTAGAAATGAGATAGACCCAAACTATAAAGCAAATCGTTCAGCTCCACCACCAGAGCTTAGTATGCAACTCCCAGTCGCAATAGAGTGGATAGATAAGATGGGATACAAAACTCTTGGAATGCAAGGTTATGAAGCAGATGATATGATAGCGACTGTTACTCGTTTAGCCAAAGAGCAGGGACATCTAGTGAGAGTGGTATCTCATGATAAAGATTTATATCAACTGATAGATGATGATAAAGTAGTGATTATAGATGCTATCAAAAGAAAAAGTGTAAATGAAAAAGCTTGTTATGAAAAATATGGCGTGACTCCTAAACAGTTTATAGATTATCAGTCCATCTTAGGTGATAGTGCAGATAATGTCCCAGGGGTTAAAGGCATAGGAAAAGTTGGTGCAGAAAAACTACTTAAAGAGTACGGAACACTTGATAATATCTATGTTCATGTCCAAGAGGTAAAAGGTGCTAATGGAAAAAAACTTATAGCTTCTAAAGAACAGGCATATATGTCAAAAGAGCTTGTAACGCTTAAGCAAGATGTGTTTGATAGTATTGACTTTGAGGAGTATAAAATGGATATAGAAAACCCATTTTTAAATATCTATGATGAACTTGTTGAGTATGAACAAAACGCAGTCCTTAGAGTTTTACATGCTAGAAATATGGTTGATGATAAAACAAAAGAAAATGCTCTGAAAAAACATGAAGTAGATAGTTTTGAAGAGAAAAAACTAGAGTTTAAAGCAACACTTTTAACTGATGTAAAAGTATTAAACGCAGTTTTAGATAAGCTAAATGCAGATACACTTGTTGCCTTTGATACTGAGACAACAGGTCTTGATTATGAAAAAGATAAGCTTGTAGGGTTTAGTTTCTGTTTTGACGAAGATGAAGCTTACTATGTTCCATTTGCACACTTTTATCTTGGTGTAGCAGAGCAAATCTCTGAAAAAGATGCAGCTAAGGCTATGCGAAAGATTTTTCAAAGTAGGGTAGTTGGTCATAATATCAAGTTTGATTTACACTTTGTTTCTCGTTTTTTAGATGATGATACTTTAGATATATATTCCGATAGCATGATACTTGCTTGGCTTATAAATCCAGAATCAGCTTTAAGTCTTGATAAACTCTCTGATAAGCTTTTAGGTCATACTATGGTGGCTTTTAAAGATACAGTGAAAAAAGGCGAAACATTTGCTAGTGTTGAGTTAGAAGATGCTTGTAAATATGCTGCAGAAGATGCTTTTATAACTTACAAGCTTTATAAACTTTTCTTACAAAAGCTAGAACTTCAAGATGCTACTCACTTTATAAAAGAAGCTGATGAAGTGGAGATTCCATTTATCAAAACTCTTTTATCAATGGAGAAAGAGGGCATAGAGGTTGATAGTGAGTTTTTAGAGAAGTTTTTAGTTGAGGTTAAAGAGACACTTGCAAATCTTACTAAAGATATTTACGCCTTTGCAGGCAGTGAATTTAACATCAACTCAACTAAACAACTCGGTGTTATCCTTTTTGAAACTCTTGGGTTGCCTGTTGGTAAAAAAACAAAAACAGGTTACTCTACAGATGAAAAAGTTCTAAATGGCTTAAAAGGTAAACATGAGATAATCCCAAAACTTTTAGAGTATCGTGAAGTTTATAAACTATTCTCAACTTATATAGAACCTCTTTTAAAATTAAGTCATGAAGATGAAAAGAGTCGCATACATACCTCTTTTGTTCAAACAGGAACAGCTACAGGACGACTTAGCTCTAAAAATCCAAACCTTCAAAATATCCCAGCACGAAGTAAACTAGGACTTAAAATCCGTGAAGCTTTTGTAGCAGGAGAGGGTAAAGAACTCATAGGCATAGACTACTCACAAATCGAGTTGCGTTTACTAGCACACTTCTCACAAGATAGTGTTTTAGTGGATGCGTTTAAGCATGATAAAGATATTCACCTCCAAACTGCCATAGCACTTTTTGGTGAAGAGGATGCCCCAGCAAAGCGTTCTGTAGCAAAAACAGTGAACTTTGGACTTTTATATGGAATGGGACAAAAAAAACTCTCAGATACTTTAGGCATTACGACTAAGGAAGCAAAAGAGATTATAGAGAAGTACTTTGAGTCTTTTCCTACTGTTAAAAGCTATTTTCGCTCTATTGTAGAAGTTTCTAAAGAGTATGGTTATGTAGAGACTCTACTAAAACGCCGTCGTTACTTTGACTATGAAAACGCAACGCCTATGTTTAGGGCTGCTTATGAGAGAGAGTCTGTAAATAGTGTCTTTCAAGGAAGTGCCTCAGACCTTATAAAACTCAGTATGAATAAAATCCACCAAGTTATAAAAGAAGAGAACCTAAACGCAAAAATGTTACTACAGATACATGATGAACTTATCTTTGAAGTAAACGCAGATGAAGCAGAAGTTTTAGGTGATAGGTTTAGAACTATCATGGAAGATATAATGCCTTTAAATATTCCTCTAAAAGCTAGTTTAAATATTGGCAGTCATTGGGGTAAGTTAAAGTAAAGCTTGTAAATTTCGTTTAGCATATAAGCTTTTTCGACTCTGGTTGCATCTCTCCTGAGATGTAACCTATACTTTTATGTTATGTCTAGTTTCATATATAATATTGGAACTAGAGAATACTCCCGATATTTATTTCAGCATTTTTCCTAGCTTTCCCTAGCTCATCTTCTAACTCTTTGGCTTCATCCATACTAATTATACTTGTAAAAGTCATCATTCCTATTTGACCACGAATTTTATTTAAAAAAGCCATTGCTTCTTTTTCTTCACTCTGATTTGAAAGAGTAGAGATGTCGCCCATCAGATAAGTAATCATATCTTTTTTTATTTTATCAATTTTTTCCATTATTAAATTCCTATGTAAATATTTTTTCTTGTCACATCTATCTGGATGTGTGATGTTTTATTTAGTCCTAATATTGTACTGATTTCGTCTTCAGTAAAATGAAACTAAAAGTTCCATTATTATTTAAACTTAATAATATTTGAGAGACCAAAAGGCAGAGCTTTATTTAATTTATCTGCTAAATTAACTTTTTTATCTTTTCCTCCCTCCTCAGGTTTTATTTCTTTATTTCTTTTCTCCTTTGCAGTTTTTTCCCCATCTATCTTTTCCCCATCTCTAACACACCTAACATAATATTTATTATCAAAACCATTCCAATAGCCTTTAGAATGCTTAAAAGCAGAACCACTTGGGAAGTGGACTGTCCAAGCAAGATAGGAAGTGCCATTTACACTAGTAGAACACCAATATTCTTTACGATATGCTCCATACTGCAACTTACTGTTTTTAGGAACTAGATTCTGTAATTCAATTTTAGTTGGTAGTCTCCAATCAGTCACATTACCTAAAGTAAGTTTTTTACAATAAGTTGTTGCCGTGTCTCCATCAGTATTTAAAAAGTTTTTTGCTTTCCAATTAGCATCACTTGTCATCTGTTTTTTTACATTTCTTACATCTATACTATCTTGCCAAGCTAGATGTGTCGCATCATCCAAGTATACATCTTTAGGGATATTTACAAAACCAAAAGATTTTGCTTTTTTTAGTTTTTCTGCTGATTGATTTTTTTTATCTTTGTTCTCTTTTTCTAATATTATTCTTTCATTAGCTATTTTTATTTGCTCATCTTTTTTTTCTTTTGCCCGTCTTACTTTTTCTTCTTTGGATATTTTTCCTCTAACACATCTAACATAATTAAGAGAACCGGTTTTTGCACCATCAATATCACCTACATAAGCTCCGTTAGACATTACGATAGCTTGCTTACCTTTATAAAGAGAAGAAGACCAATACCAATCCTCATGTCGCCATGCATCAGATAGTAAATGATGGCTTTTCTTAAAATCGGATAAATCCTTTAACTCTTCTGCAGTAGGTAATCTCCAATCCGTTACATTTCCTAAAGTAAGATTTTTACAATAAGTTATAGCTTTATTAATTGATCTTCTACCAACAATAAATTTACCTGTATCTACCCATGCTAAGTGTGTTTCATCATCTAAATATATACCTTCAGGAATACTACGAATGACACCATAATGTTCAAAATAAGGCACATTTTTAGGAATATTTACGAAGCCAAAAGATTTTGCTTTTTTTATTCTTTCTGCTATTTTAATTTCCTTCTCTTTTTTCTTTTTCGCAATTAGATTTTCTTTTTCTTTTTTTTTCTTTGCTAATCTTATTTTATACTCATTTTCTTCTATCTTTCTTCTTTCTATTCTTTCTTGTTCTTTTATCTTTTCTTCTTTCTTCGCCCGAGCTATTCTCAACTTCCTTTCTCTTTTTTCCTTAGCAATCATTTGTTTTGTAAGCCTATAGCACTGATGCCTCAATAACGCATTATTAAAAATAGGATTAGGACGAGTAAAAGTAAATTTACCATTTCCCTTATCATCAAAATTCCAATTATTATGAATAATTACGGCTTCATCACCATAGTTACGCCAAAAACCTCTTTCATTACCAACTATTGCTCTACTATTATCTTTTAAAAGAATATTAATCCCACCACACCTATATGAACCACTTTCTATAGCATATACATTAAAACTTATGACAAATATACTTACAACTAAAAAAAACTTTTTCATAAAACCTCCTGAATTATACACAATAGAAGAAATTCCCTATAGTGAATTGTTTACTGCACTATAACTTATGTAAACTTAAATCCAAATTATTCACTGTAGGGATTTTATGAATTATTTAGATATAGCACAAAAAGATATTATAGATTTTCATTATTTTATAGCGAAGAACATTAAAGAAATAAGAAAAAGTAAAAAAATGACACAGCTTGATTTAGCATTAACTATTGGACATAAGAGTATGAGTACAATAGGAAAGATTGAAGCAGGTTTAGAAAATAAACATTATAATATCGAACAGTTATATAAAATATCATTGGCTCTTGATACTGATATTTGTGAATTTTTTAAAAATTAAACCATTAATATTTGATTTAATCACAACGCATTAAATAGTTTTTAGAGCGAGAAATTTTGAGTCTTTCCCTACTGTTAAAAGCTATTTTCGCTCTATTGTAGAAGTTTCTAAAGAGTATGGTTATGTAGAGACTCTACTAAAACGCCGTCGTTACTTTGACTATGAAAACGCAACACCTATGTTTAGGGCTGCTTATGAGAGAGAATCTGTAAATAGTGTCTTTCAAGGAAGTGCCTCAGACCTTATAAAACTCAGTATGAATAAAATCCACCAAGTTATAAAAGAAGAGAATCTAAACGCAAAAATGTTACTACAGATACATGATGAACTTATCTTTGAAGTAAACGCAGATGAAGCAGAAGTTTTAGGTGATAGGTTTAGAACTATCATGGAAGATATTATGCCTTTAAATATTCCTTTAAAAGCTAGTTTAAATATTGGCAGTCATTGGGGTAAGTTAAAGTAAAGCTTGTATTGTGAGGCTTAATGAAAAATTCTATGCAATAGAATACAAATAACACACAAAATATTCAAATAACGACTAAAAAAGTATTAAAAGCACACTTTTTTCTTAAGCTTAGAGAATTGTTTTTTCATTTTTTAAATATTAAAATTGACCTAATCCCCATTTTTAGGTAAACTAATGGAAATTAAAAGAACATTTAAATGATAGTTATTTGTAATGTACAGTATTAATTACATAAAGTGTTCGTTGAATAAATAGTTATACAAGTTTAGTATTTAGTCTATAAATAAATTGCTAAGTAGTATTTAGATAAAATTAAAATTTTAAAGAACTAGGAATAAAATGATGAATAAAATATTTATAAATAAAGTTAAAATTGATAATTTGTGGGATAGATATAAAGTAGATTGGAATTTACACAAAGGTGTGAATATTTTAATTGGAAAGAATGGTACTGGTAAGTCAACAATTTTGGATATTATAGATTCAGCACTATCAGAACGAGAAGATTTAGCAAAGAAATACTCTTTTAGTAATATAGATATTAGATTTTCAAATAAAACTGGCGTTCAAATAAAACATAATAAACATGAAATCAGTAATGAATACAATAAAAAAGAAATGTTGGAAATGTTAAAACGTCTACAGGATGATATTTTAACAAAAATTTCAGATTCTAAAGAAATTTCAGATTCTAAAGAAATTTCAGATTCTAAAGAAATTTCAATTTTAAATAAAAATAGTAATAACCAAAAATTAAAATTTCCAGAAATTATTAGAATAAGTACTTTTGATATGGAACTTCAAAATAAGAGAGCAATTAAAAATTATGGGGACAAAAAATCAATTCAAACAGAACTTGACTTAATTTTAGATAATTTAATTAATGAATTTAAATTATTTCAATTAAAATTAAAAAATAGGGTTGAAGAAGAAAGTGAAAAGATTGATGAAAAAATTAAGAATTTAACAAGTTCGTTAACAGATAATAATGAGGAATTATTAATTTTAAAGAGATTAGTTCAAGAAAAAGAAGAAAAAATTAAATTAATTTTTGAATATAAAGATAAATTTAAGAATATTATAAATAAGTTATTTTCTAGTACTAATAAAGTTTTAACCTTAGATGAAAATAATTCAATCATTTTTGATTTTGAGGATAGAGTTATTACTCCATATCAATTATCATCTGGTGAAAAACAAATTTTAATGATTTTACTAACAGTAATTTTAAAAGAAAATACTAATTTTATACTCTTAATGGATGAACCAGAAATTTCTTTACATGTTGAATGGCAAAAAGAATTTCTTAACAGCTTAGTAGATTTAAATCCAAATATGCAAATTATACTTGCAACACATTCTCCTGCAATAGTTACCAAAGGATGGAAAGATAAAGTCACAAAAATAACGAATATAATTTCAAAAGTATAGCAATGTATGATAATATTGAAGATGAATTAAATTATTATATTGAACAATATACATTATTTGAAGACTATGAACTCGTTGCATTTTTAGAAAATGAAGAGGATGAACGATTTTGGGGATTTATTTTTGACAAATCAATACCTCATAAAAAGGTTGCATTTGATGCTTATTCAAAAGAAGGCAAGCAGGGTAAAAAAGCTATTTTAAAATACAAAACTGCAATTTTAAATCAAAATGCAAAAGCTCTAATTTGTATAGATAGTGATTTTGATTATTTAACAAATAATATTGATATAAATGAAAATCCTTTTATATTCCAAACATACACTTATTCTGTGGAAAACTATGCTTGTTGTGCAAAAAGTTTAGATAACTTATGTAAAATTTTATTAATAAATAATTCAAGTTTTAATTTTGAAATATTTTTAAAGAATTACTCTAATATAATTTCAGAACTATTAATATTGGATATAGTTTTAAAAGAGGAAAGTACAGAAATAAATAATTTTTATAAATATGACATTAATATGGATACTATAAATAATAATGGTAATAAATTTTTACAAAATTTAAAAGATAGAATTGATACAAAAATAATAGAAATAAAAACAAATTTTACGATTAATACAGCTTCAATAATTGAGATTAAAGATAAAATCACAAAAGATGAATTATTAAATAGTGACTTTTTACATCTTTATATTAATGGTCATATAATTTTTGATTTAACAAAAAATATTTTAACTACACTGTATCATGATACTCATAAACATAATTTAGAAAAATTAAAAGAGTCTTTTTCAGGCAAACAGCTTGGTGATAAAATAAATGAACTAAATAATAAGAAGTTAAATATAGAAACAGCTTTAAATTTAAATTTTTCTAACTGTTATTTTGAGAAACATTGTCCTAGCTTTGATAAAGTTATTGATGAAATCAAACAAGCATTTGTATAACAAAACATAGTAAAAAAATATGTTACCCTAGCCGAAAAAAGCTTGAAAAACCAAAGAAGTTTAGCTACCATTGTAGAACTTAAAAGACTACAAAGATGGGTAACATATTTTTATATTCAGTCGCTACCTAAAAACCACTAAAAACTTAAATATTTATACTAATATGTTACCATAAGAAACACTATTGATTTTCAAGCATTTCAACTCCTTTATATTCTTATTCTCTTGGAGCTTATACAGTTGGTGTTCTCTTTTTATATAGCTCTTTATCATATACTTTATCGTTTTTATAAAGCGAATGAGCTATGATTATCATCTTTCTCATTACTGCTATTTGGGCTACTGTAGTATGCTTACCTTTTGATGTTAATCTCTCAAATAGTTTTGTGAAATTCTCATCATATCTGATGGCACTTAATGTTCCTAAAAAGAGTGAACCTCTATACAATACAGAACCAGCTTTACTTATCTTTGATTTTGAATGTATAGATGTTCCTGAACTCTTATCAATAGGGTCTAAACCAGCCAATGATGTAATCTGTCTTTGATTTGCATTTGGATATTTTATAAAAAGATGAAGAAGAGCTATACCTCCTATGTCTGCAATACCTGTTATAGTTCTGATGTTGTCATACCCTTTTGACAGATTATCATCTGTTGCTATTATAGCTTTGATATTTGCTATTATTTCTTTCTCTTTTAACCTCAATTTTTCTATACTTTCTTTCAAATCATTCATAGCATAAGAACTACCATTCTTAGCATCAAGTGCTTCAAGATGGTTAGAGTTTTGCACTCTTGATTTAGTTATAAAACGATAATACCCCATAAGCTCTTTTATCTCCTCAACAACCTCATTATAGGGAGGTACTTTTACTTCACCATCTCTAGCAAGGTGTAATGCTTTTGATAAAACCTGAGCATCTAATTTATCTGATTTTACTCTTTGTCCCAATGCCTTGGCATGGTTACTAAATTGACTTGGATTTATGATAAAACAACTTATGTTTTTGGTATGACAGTATTTTGTTAAAACAGCTGAATAATTTCCTGTTGGCTCATAAATAAACACCAAGTCATTATATGCTTTCTTATATAGTTTTTTCAGTTTAGAAGATAATTTTCTCATTCCTGTAATATTATTATTTATCTCAATATCTGAGTTGTTTATAGGAATATGTACTGCTATTAATCTTTTACTTATATCTAATCCGATACAATTACTCATCATAAGCCTCACTTTTATTAAAATTGGGAGCTTGGTAGCCTAAGAGTTTAAAATACTCTCTTAGGTGATTTTAAAGTAGCTGTGTTACATATAATTTTGCCTCATAAATACGATCTAGTTTTATCTCATTTCTTGTTTTATAAAATTATAAAAACTAATAAGATTAGTAAAAACTGATCTAGTCGCTACTCAAACTTGTAATGTAACTATCTGACTGAATTTCAAGCTAGTCTTAACTGAAAATATTGTTTAAGTTTAGTTGACCGCTTTAGCCGTTATCCGATATGTTACTTTATCAAACTCTCTAAAAGTATTATAGCTTTTTAGATATGAGTCGTTATATAGTCAAATGAAAGCTCCCTCTAAATTAAATTCTCATATATTTATGGTATAATTTAAGCATGAATTTTGAATATGATGAAGCAAAAAGTAGTATAAACAAAGCTAAACACAAGATTGACTTTAAAGAAGCTCAAAAGCTATGGGAAGATCCATATTCTTTTGAAATTCCATCTCCACAAAGCAAAGATGAAGAAAGATTTTTAGTTTTGGGACAAATTAATGCTAAAAACTATACTGCTATAATCACTTATAGAGATACAAATATCAGAATTATTTCTGTGAGAAGATCAAGAGAAAAGGAGACTAAACTTTATGAAAGCATCAGAATTAGATAAAATATTTGATGATAATCAAGAAGATATATTAGAATATTTTGATACATCAAAAATTAATATGATAAATGAAGAACCAAAAAGAGTAAATATTGATTTTCCATCTTGGATGATTCAATCTTTAGATAAAGAAGCTAAACATGTTGGGGTAAGCCGTCAAGCCGTTATAAAAATGTGGTTGGCAGAAAAGTTACAAAGCCTAAACACTACTGTCGCAGCTATATAGCAAGTACGAGGAGACCAATAATTTACCCTAGCGGGAAAATTATTGCTCACGACAACCGTTATTCATATCGAAAAGTTTTAAATGAAATATAATGATGATATAGTGGATAAAATCTTTGATTACATTGAAAGTAAAACAAAATGGTTGTATCAAAATGACTTGATAAAAAACTGGTTCAATATAATATCTTGGACAACTTTAACTGCGATTGTCATTGCTATAGCAAAACAATCAGAGTCATTTTTCCTTTATTTTGTTGGAGTAATTTCATTTATTCTTGTTTTCTTCTATAGCTGGCATACTCTGTTTGAAAATATAAAATCTCAGAATAAGTTTACTATTATTACCTTAATTTTAGTACCACTTACAGTTATAGGGCTACTCATATACATGACACAAGCTATTACATTTATCATTAATAAAAATGCATAACAAGTAATTGGATAGGTAAATCCCACGAAAAATAAAACGAACCTGAATCAATAAAATCAAAAACCCCATAAAATTGGTAAGGATATTGCTTACACTCCTAAAATAAGGAGTTTATCATCAAATACACAAGAGCAAAAA